>CP130741.1:3300000-3392449 GCA_030586155.1 Eubacteriaceae bacterium ES3
ATGCCATTTTAAGCGGTGAGCCAGGATCATCGACCTTCACCAATGATGAAGGATCCAACCGCCTCCACTATGCTTCCCTTGGAGATACCGGCTGGATATTGGCTATTACCCAGGCCGAAAGCGAAATTAACGAGCCAATTATGACCATGATTTATCAGTTGATTGGCCTGATCCTCATCACGCTGGTCATTTTAAGCTTAATTGTCATCAAAGTTATCCGCGGCGTTGTTAAACCGATTGTGGTCGTTACCGATCTTTTTGCCCATACTGAACAGGGGGATTTTGATAATGAAGTGCCTGCAGAAATCTTAAATCGTAAAGACGAACTGGGCAAGCTGGGACAATCCTTCCAATCCCTATCAGAAAATATTCGGGGCAATATTTCTACGCTGCAATCCATTTCGCAAGGGAACCTGGATGTCACTGTGGATGTTCGATCAGACAAAGATATCCAGTCTCAGAGTTTTATTCAACTGATTGATACCCTAAAGAATCTGGATATGGAAATCAAAAAACTTTCTGAATCTGCGACCAATGGACATCTTTCAGATCGTGGCAATGCGGACCTCTTTAAGGGCCAATTCCGCGACCTTGTTTTAGAAATTAATGCCATCCTTGATGCCGTCATCAACCCGCTTAATGTAGCGGCCGACTATGTGGATAAGATCAGCCGCGGGATGATCCCTGAAAAAATATCCGATCCTTATCAGGGTGATTTTAACACCATAAAAAACAACCTCAATCAGTGTATCGATAATATCAATGCCTTGATCGAAGATGTCAATCTACTGGCTTCAGCTGCAACCGAGGGAGACCTGGCGGTTCGTGCCGAAGAATCCCGCCACAGTGGAGACTACCAAAGAATCATCAAAGGCTTTAATGATACCCTCAATTCGATTCTTGCTCCTATTGATGAAGCCAAGGGAATTATGGCAAAAATGGCAGTCAATGATTATGCCGTTTCCATGCAGGGTTCTTATAAGGGGGATATGCAGGATTTTGCCAATGAAATCAACAATGTTCACTCACGATTACAAAATGTCCAGCGGGTCTTTAATGAAATTGCCGCCGGCGATACCAGTCGATTGGATGACTTTGCTGCCATCGGCAAGCGGTCAGAAAATGATCAGATGGTACCTGCTATTGTCGCCACCTTCACCACCATCAATGCTCTAATTGCTGAATCCCGTCATATGGCCCAGGCGGGTATTAACGGTGACCTTGCCCTCCGCAGCGATATCACGCAATTTGAAGGCGGTTACCAGGAAATTATGGAGGGCTTCAATCAAACCCTTGATGCCATCGAAGGCCCGATTAATGAAGCGGCAACCGTACTTAAAGAAATGGCTGACGGTAATTTAACCTTAACCATGAACGGTAATTATCAGGGCAGCTACGCTATTATCAAGGATTCCCTTAACCACACTCTGGGAGAACTAAACGGTATTCTCGGCAGCATCAACCATTCTTCCGATGAAGTTGCCTCCGGTTCAAAACAGGTATCCGACGGTTCCCAGGCCCTGGCTCAAGGTGCCACTGAACAGGCTGGCTCAATGCAGGAATTAAATGCCTCCATTAGCGAAGTCGCCAACCAGACCAGGGATAATGCCCTTAATGCGGACCGCGCCAACAAACTGACTGAGACAGCTCAGGAAAATGCTAAAAAGGGTAATACCCAGATGAATGAAATGCTGACTTCGATGGATGAAATCAATGCGTCTTCCAACAAGATTTCTAATATTATCCGGGTGATCGATGATATTGCCTTCCAAACTAACATTCTGGCACTTAATGCAGCCGTTGAGGCCGCCCGGGCCGGTGAACACGGTAAAGGCTTTGCCGTTGTTGCTGAAGAAGTCAGAACTCTGGCCGGTCGATCTGCTGAAGCGGCTCGGGAAACCACTGAGCTCATTGAAAGTTCGATTTTGAGCGTTAATGAAGGGACGGTAATTGCAAACAGCACTGCTGATTCACTTAACGAAATTGTCGGTAATATTGAACAGATTGCCGATCTGGTTCATAGAATTGACCAGGCTTCCAACGAACAGACAGTATCAATTAATCAAATTAATGTCGGTTTTGAACAGGTCTCACAAGTGGTCCAGAATAACTCGGCAACCGCTGAAGAAAGTGCTGCTGCCAGTGAAGAACTCTACAGCCAGGCTGAACTTTTAAAGAGTATGGTCAGTCGCTTTGATTTAAAACGATAATTATAAAAAAACCACCGTCATTATCAAGCAAGCGCTGATAAATGACGGTGGTTTTTTTAAATTTTACGTCTTGATACTTTTAGATATAGTCTTTATCTGTCTTATAATAAAACATTGCCGATCAGAAATAGAATAGCGATGTGAAGCGGATAGAAGAAATAAAACAGATACTTTAACCCCCTGCCTTTCTCGCCATTATATAAGAGCATTAATGGCAGTGCGCCAATCATCATCCACTGAAAATTGATGAAGAATATGGCATAGAGGTTGGAACTATATAGAAACTCCATTAAAAAATAGCTGACCGTAAAGGCCGAATAAGCAATGATCAGATTTCGTTTATTCTCTTTAGTGAAATATATCAGGACTCCCAGCAATACAAAAATAAAACTGCCTTCGTTAAACAAAAGATTGGCAGTAAAAGCCCCAACTATCAGTTCAATACCATAATAAGGTAACAACTGACCGGCAAAAGCACAAAGGGCTGTAGTTACCAGTTGTATACCAACAAAAGCCATAATAAGAGGCAAGCCTTTTAGCTTATCTTTGCGATAAATTTCTATCATCCAGGAAACAAGGCCCACCAGCAGAAGCGTGACAAAGATATTATTATAGGCATATGTTGTCACATTTGGGATCGTATTGTTGAGAACAAAATCGATTATCGCCATCAAAACCCCAAACAAATACATTCGCAGTAGATATTTTTTTCGATCATGGGTATAATGAAAACCCCAGGCCATGGCAAACATAAAAAGCGGAGCAGAAATCCTGCCTATCCAGTGAAAAAATACTGGTGTTCCGGGAATAAATTCAGCAATATGATCAAAGAACATCAGAACCAGGGCAATAAGTTTTATGGTTGTAGTTGACAATGTTTTCCCCCTAAAAGCTTTTTTTCATTTTATCCGCTTTTTAAAAAAATTGCAACTAACCATATCAGCTAAAAAAATCCGACAGACTTTGAGTGCAAGCCATAATTTCAGGGTTTCTCTATTACAGCCGGCTGTAATTTAAAATCCTCATATCTCGAGCTATAAAAAATCAGTTTTAAAATTTTTCGCATTACTGATTTCCACACAATTTTATTTAGTTCTATTTCCAAAAAACAGATGCATAATTTTCAAAAAAATGTATAATGAAGAAATAATAAACTAGGAAAAGGTGAATTTATCTTGATAGAATCCTCTTTTGAAGTGCTGACTGCACTATTAACATTCATGATCAGATGGGAAAAGAATACCCAGAACCTACCGGAAAATTTCCTGCAGGTTCTGGATCTCTTTAATCGACATCTAGCTGAAAATTCAAACGTACAACCCGGTATTAATTTTCGGGAATTTATTCAACAGATGAAATTATTTACTCTCGATGAACTGGGCTTTGAACTGGGCGACCCAATTGGCCCACTAAAAGTAATCAATCGTGACGGCTATATTGATCCGGTAATCAAAGCCTGGTATCAAAAACATTGTCTGTACATGCTAAACGATTGTTAAGCAAGCATTTTCCGAAAACTGCTAACTAGAGAAAAATAGACTAATAGCTTATTTCCTTTTTCAGGAAAGTTCCTTGCCGCAAATCCTCAAAAGCCTGATCCAGTTCTTCGCTGGTATTCATCACTATTGGGCCTCCCCAAGCCACTGGCTCATCAAGGCGTCTTGAAGAGACAAATAAAATCTGGGCCTTTTTATCCGGTGCTTTTAACTTAACTATATCACCGGCCCCCACTTTAATGGCAGTCTTCTCTTTGATGAGTTCTCCGCCAATATAACAATCTCCCAGCAGGGTAAAGAGCATAACTGAACGAGACTCATCGGTATTTACGCTAAATTCAGTATCAGGATTTAGGTGAATATCATAATAATCCAAGGGTAGATACTTGCTTAAATAGCCTTGTCGGCCTTCATATTGACCGGCTAAAAGTCTTAGTTTCCCACCTTCAATCTCAATTTCTTCAATATCAGCATTCTTCACACTGTGATAAGCCGGCGGTACCCATTTGTCACTAGCCGAAAGATTGAGCCACAGCTGGACTCCCAGTAGTCTTTCTGAGGCTGGCAGTTTCTCTTCATGCAAGATTCCTGATCCTGCCGTCATCCACTGTACTTCGCCATCCGAAATAGTATCTTCGTTACCTAAACTATCCCGATGGGTCATTTTCCCGCGATAAACATAACTGATGGTTTCAATTCCCCGATGGGGATGCATGGGAAAACCTGCAGTATAGTCGTCCGGGTTAGTGCTATCGAAGGAATCCAACATTAAAATTGGATCATAAGTCGTGACAGTATCATGACCTAAAACTCTGACCAGATTAACACCAGCACCGTCCTGGGTTCTAAAACCTCTGATTTGTTTAACAATTTTTCGCTCCATTTTATTCTCCTTTACTCGAAAAGATATGAAGTCATCGATACCGAACCGAGGGTACAAGAATCATTAAAAACCGTTAACTTGTCATCCGGCCTAGTCGCCCCTAAAACATATAAGAGCGGATTAAAATGTTCAGTGGTCTGAAAAGCCAATTTTGCCGAATCTCCAGCCAAATGGTACTTAATGACCTGACCGTAATCCCGGCTAACAATATTATCCTTAATATATGTGTCAAATTCATCAGCCCAGGGAAACCCATCGTCCATTCCAAAGTTGACTCTGGACAAATTGTGGACGACGTTGCCGCTGCCTAAAATCAGTACATCTTTTTCTCTTAAAGCACTTAATTCCTTTCCCATCTGAAAATGGGCTTCTGCCGGTGCACGATAATCCAGGCTTAATTGAAGAACTGGAATATCTGCATTTGGAAACATCCGGCAAAGCACTGACCAGGTTCCGTGATCAATTCCCCAGCTGTTATCAATCTTAACCTCCCGGTCCAGCAGTGAAATTACTTCATTAGCGGTTGCCGGAGCTCCAGGCGCATTGTAAACAACCTCATACAACTCCTGGGGAAAGCCATACATATCATATATCATTTTTGGATGTTCCTGATTATTCACACTGCTATCATCCGTAACCCAATGGGCTGAGACCGATAAAATAACCTTCGGCTTTTCAATCTTTTGACCAATCTCCACCACCCATTTTTCAACATATTTATTCTCTTCAATCGCATTCATCGGCGATCCATGACCAACAAACATTACTGGCATTTTTGCCATAACTTTCACCTCAAATCTCATTTTGAATTTCAAAATGTTATGCTACACTTATTCTACACCTTTAAACTCAAAGAAATATTAAGAAATATTCGTTAAAAGTACAAATTATGTCTACTGTGATCGATATTATTTATTTTCAAATGATGTGCAGAAGGCTTATAATAAGAGAAGAATTTAAAATGGTCGCAATGGCCGCAGAACAGGCCAGCGGATTCCCGCCAAAAGTCGGTGAACCCAACAACCATGGATTGTCAATCAATTCCTCAACCCAGATTTGCGGGCGACAGATGAGCCCGGTAATGGGCATGATGCCGCCGCCAAAAGCTTTACCATAAGTCATGATATCCGGCACAACACCTTCAGCTTCACATCGCCACATGGCACCGGTTCTTCCCATTCCAGTCTGAATTTCATCAAAAATCAGAACAACCCCTGCTTCATCACAAATTTCTCTGACTTCTTTTAAATATCCTTCAGGGGGAATGATGACCCCTGCTTCACCCTGAATTGGCTCCAGGATAACCGCAGCCACTTTTTCTCCAACAGCCTGAAGATTATTAATGGCTTTTCGCATATCTTGGGCATTACCAAATTCAACATGCTGAACCTGCTGAACCATCGGCACATAAGGAGTACGATAAGTACTTTTACCTCCCATGGAAACAGCTCCCATGGATTTCCCATGAAAGGCGCCAACGGTCGAAATATACCATCTGCCACCGGTTGCGATACGGGCCAGCTTTAAGGCCATCTCTACCGCTTCAGCACCACCATTGGTGAAGAAACAGTATTGCAGATCCCCCGGGGTAATATCAGCCATAGCTTTAGCCAGATATCCACGCAGTGGATCCAGCAGCTCCTGGGAATGCAGGGCCTGATGATCCAGCTGTGCCTTAACCACATCAAGGCTTCTTTCTGGACTCGCCGATCTGCGTTCCGGATTTTTTTACTGATGCCGAAAAGGAATATATTAAGCGGATGGATGAAGATCATTTATTATGGATTATCAATGGCAAAGAATCCAATCTGGTTCGGGAAAGTGACCTGATGGCTGAGGAAAGCCGACTGACTTCGTCTTTATATCTCAATTGTTATCAGCAATATAATATCTTCGACACCCTTCAGTTCAGTATTGTATATAACCAGCATCTCCTCGGTATTCTCACTCTTTTTCGAACTCGAGCCGATGGCGAATTCAATGAGGATGATATGTTCTATCTGCGATCTCTCGGCATCCATTTAAATATGATTATGAACACTATTCTCCTTGAAGAAAAACCGGCGGTAAAATTCAATCTCGAAGACCTGGTCAACGAATATCATCTTACCTCCCGCGAAAGTCAAGTCCTTAATCTTGTGGCTGCCTTTCGCAATAACGATGAAATCGGCAGTGAACTTTCCATCAGTGAAAACACCATTCAAAAACATCTGCAAAATATTTTTCGCAAGCTGAATGTTTCATCAAAGTGGGATTTACTTAGGCTTTTATAACATCTCAGACACTTTAGTGGCAATATCCGTTTCTAACATTCCTGTAAATAATCACAAAAAAGTTCGGAAGATAAAATAACTTTTCTTATATCATCTTCCGAACTTTTCTACTGCAAGCTACTTTTTTCGTTTACCATCAGGCTTCTTTTACTATAAGATGGACCTCAAAATAGGAAAATCCCCATTTACTCTGTAAAAGCAACCTCAACGTGTTCGATATCCCAAAGGGATTCGATTTTTTCGATGGCGTCTTCTTTAATCGAATTGGCAAACTGATGGGTTTCCGGCAAATCAATCAGGATACTGACATTGCCATCATCAATTTTAATTTCTTTTACCAGATGGGTAGCAATCATATCCAAACCTTTAATGGGATTCATAACTTTTTTCAGCCGTTTTCTCACAATTTCTTCCGTTGTTTTCTCTTTTTTACTGGACATACCATGCTTCTCTTCATAATTTAAAATCGCCGAACGCAGTACTTCCACAGCGAGTACTGAACAGTGGGCTTTAATCTTTGGCAAACCGCCTAGCGCTTCTGCTGCCTCCTGCCAGGTAATTTTTTTAGCCTCATCAATGGTTTTGCCTTTTGCAAGCTCAGTAATTATAGATCCAGTTGCAATATTTGAAGCACAACCATAAGACTCGAACTTTATATCAGTAATAATCTTTGTCTCCGGATCTACTTTCAGATAAAGTGAAACCATATCTCCACAGGCCGGACTGCCTTCTGTTGCCTTTGCATCAGCATCTTCAATACGCCCGGTATTTCGCGGATTCTTGAAATGTTCAATCACAATATCGCTATATTGACCAGCCACTTTTAATCCTCCTTATCTTTTCCCAGCGGACTGATTTTCCGCAAATTTCCAACCACTTTGGCAAGGGTATCGACTAAAAAATCCAACTCTTCAATGGTATTATAACGCCCCAATGTCACCCGGATAGACCCATGGGCCCGTTCATGATCTCCGCCTATAGCGGCAATAACATGACTGGCTTCCAGTGAGCGGCTAAAACAGGCCGAGCCGGTGCTGACGGCAATGCCGTACATATCGAGATGCAGGGTAATGGATTCACCTTCAACATAATGAAAGGTGATGTTGGCATTTTGCGGCGTTCGCTCAGTGTCATGACCATTTAATGTAACATCCGGAATTTCATTCATAACTCTGGCAATATAGTGGTCACGCATTTTTTTCAGCACAATATTTTCTTCTTCTGTGACCTGACTGATTGCCTTGGCAAAACCGACAGCCCCGGGAATATTATCCATCCCGCCTCTTAAGTCGAATTCCTGAAAACCGCCATCCATAATCTTAGAAAGGGGGGTCCCTTTGCGGACATACAATCCACCGATTCCTTTAGGTCCATGCAGAGTATGGGCTGAAACAGTGAGCAGATCGACCTTTGTTTTTTTGACATCAATTGGGATTCGCATAAAGGTATGGGTTGCATCGGTATGAAAGAGGGTTTCTTTTTTTCGACAAATTTCAGCAATTTTATCTATCTCCTGAACGGTGCCAATTTCCTGGTTGCCATGCTGGATAGAGACCAGAATCGTTTCCGGACGAATCAGGCTTTCAAGCTTAGCAAGATCGATTCGACCCTGCTCATCTACATCAAGATAATCGACCATAAACCCCTGTTTTTGCAGAGTTCTAGCGCTGTATAGGACGGGAAAATCCTCGATCTTTGAAACAATCAGGTGATTCCCCTTTTTAGATTCCAAAGCTTTTGCAATGCCTTTCAGAGCCAGATTAGAGGATTCGGTGCTGCCGGAAGTAAAGATAAACTCTTCTGTCTCTGCCCCCAATGCCCCGGCAATTTTTTCCCGGGCGCCCTCCATAGCTTCCCGAGCTTCGACACCCGGTGAATAACCAAATTCAGAAGTGGCAACAGAATATTTTTCTCTAAAATAGGGGGTCATCACCTCAAATACCTGGTCGTCAAGACGGGTTGCGGAAGCGTTATCAAAATAATATATTTTTTCCACTTGATTCTCCTTCCTAAATAAACAGGGTAATGGTTGATTCTCTGGCTTCTTTAATATAGGTTCCCACCGCACCATACTCATCAATATAGGACTCCATCAGATCCTTTCGTTTCAATCCCATGATGTTCATAGTCATTTCACAGGCAATGATTTTTCCACCCAGCTCTTTATAATCATCCATCAGCCTCTCCAATGAAGCCACATTCTTTTTTTGCATTCGCCTCAGCATCATTCTCTTTCCCAATCCGAGAAAATTCATTTTCGACAGAGGCCCTTTGTCGAGGCTGCCTTTTTTAAGTCGCAATAGTCCCCAGAAGGTAAAAAACATGGACGTTTCCATCCCCATTGCCAGGGAGCCATTTGATACAATCAGAGCGCTGTAGAGTTTATCCATATCGCCGCTCTGAACGATAATCGTCGTTTTTTCGGCCATTTTTAATCTCCTTATTTGCGAACTCTGATTTTCCAGATGCCTTCTTCTTCGTTGTCAAGCTCCACTGTCATCGACAATGCATCTGCCGCCATAGGAATTTCTTTTCGGGAAGCGGCATTGTCTCCAACAATTTCGATCACATCTCCTGCTTCTGCTTTTCGAACGGCTTTTCGCATTTCTACAAGCGGAACCGGACAGACTTGCCCTCTTACATCCACCTTGATTTCTGCCATTGTAATCCTCCTTTCAAGACTTAACTGTTACCATTATCATACCCTTAATTTAAAGTATTTAATCCAGAAATAAAAAAATGCAGCCGCATATTTGCGACTGCACCGTTTGAGATTATTCAGATTCTAAAAAACATCCTTCTTCATGGGAGTTAATAAGTCCTACTGCCTGCAGATAGGCATAGATAATAACCGGCCCCACAAATTTCATGCCTCGTTTCTTCAGGTCTTTAGAGATTTTTTCCGATAGTGGTGAGCTTGATAAGCCATTTTCAAATATTATTTTACCATCAGTCCAATGCCAGAGGTATTTTGAAAAAGTCCCAAACTCTTCCTGAATCTTTTTGAAAATAATGGCATTGTTGATAGCCGCATGAATCTTTAATTTATTCCGAACAATCCCTGACGTTTTTTGAAGTTCCTGCTCTTTCTGTAAATCATAACTACAGACCTTTTCCAGATCGAAGTCATCAAAAGCCTTTTGAAATGCATCACGTTTATTAAGGATACACTCCCAAGACAAACCGGCCTGAAAGGACTCCAGGACCAGCATCTCAAATAGCTTGTGATCATCATAAACCGGTTGTCCCCATTCTTCATCATGGTAGCGGATATAATCCTCATTGTTCGGATTTGCCCATGAACAGCGACATTTACCATCACTCCAAATCATAAGTTATCCTCCACTTATCATTCTGCTTCTTCAAAGGCACCAGTATATAACTGATGATATTTACCTTTTACTGCAATCAGCTCATCGTGATCTCCCCGTTCAATAATCCTTCCCTGATCCATAACCATGATGGCATTGGAATTTTGCACGGTTGAAATACGGTGGGCAATAACAAAGACGGTTCGACCTTCCATTAAAGCATCCATCCCCTGGGATACAATGGCCTCAGTTCGGGTATCGATGCTTGAAGTCGCTTCATCCAAAATCATAACCGGCGTATCGGCAACTTCTGCCCGGGCAATCGACAAGAGCTGCCTCTGTCCCTGGGAAAGGCCGGACGCATCGCCTTCCAGTCTGGTATGATAGCCTTCTGGCAAGAGCGAAATAAAATAATCTGCATTTGCCCGTTTGGCTGCTTCAATGACTTCTTCATCAGTTGCATTAAGATTTCCGTAACGGATATTTTCCATGACTGTACCAGTAAACAAATTGGTGTCCTGCAAAACAATTCCTAATGACCGTCTTAAATCCGCTTTTTTAATCTTATTGATATTAATGCCGTCATAGCGAATTTTTCCATCCGCTATATCGTAAAAGCGGTTGATCAGATTGGTAATGGTCGTTTTACCGGCTCCGGTAGCGCCAACAAAGGCTACTTTCTGACCCGGTTTAGCATAAAGGCTGATATCATAAAGGATTTGTTTATCCGGCGTATAGGAAAAGTCCACATGGTCGAAAACCACGTCCCCCTTTAACTGGGTCAGGGTTGTGGTGCCATCATGATGGGGATGTTTCCAGGCCCAAAGTCCCGTTCGCGCTTCAGATTCCACCAGTTCATTATTTTCCCACCTGGCATTAATCAGGGTTACATAGCCTTCATCCACTTCCAGATTTTCATCCATCAGCTCAAAAATTCGCTGTGCTCCGGCCAAAGCCATTACCACCGCATTGAGCTGCTGGGAAACCTGACTGACCGGCATGGTAAAGGACCGGCTAAGCTGCAGGAAGGCAACCAATGCGCCCAGCGTTAAGGAACTGACGCCTGATACTGCCAGAGCCCCACCGACGATAGCTAACAGAACATACTGAAAATATCCCATATTACCCATAAAAGGCATCAGGAAATTGGCAAAACGATTGGCCTGGGTAGAAGCATGGCAAAGTTCTTCATTTAATTCGTTAAAACCGACTTTTGATTCTTCTTCATGGCAGAATACTTTTACGACGCGCTGTCCGTTAATCATCTCTTCAATATAGCCGTTGGTTTTCCCCAATGACTGCTGCTGTTCAAAAAAGTATTTAGCGCTTTTTCCGGTAATGGAGGCGGCCACTCGAAGCATAAAGAGGACCGTCAGCATAACCACGATGGTTAAAATCCAGCTGGTGGTCAGCATGGCAAAGAAGACCGTAACAATGGTAAAAATTGAAGAAATGATTTGCGGAAAACTTTGCGCAAGCATCTGTCTTAAAGTATCGGTATCGTTGGTATAGCGGCTCATGGTATCGCCATGGGTATGTGTATCAAAATAAGAAATTGGCATTTTCTGCATATGCACAAACATCTCATCCCGGATATCTTTAAGCACGCCCTGGGCGATAACGACCATGGTCCGGTTATAGACATACGTTGCCACTACACCCAGCAGATAAATGGCAGCCATGGTCAATATTGCTTGTGCCAATTCATCAAAAACCGGGTTTGGCATTGTCAAAAGCGGAGTAATATAATCGTCAATCAGAACTTGAAGGAAAAGTGAACCGGCCACCCCGGCAACAGCACTGACCACAATCGCAAACATCACGAAAATAAAGGCTCCCAGATGTTTCCGTCTGATATAGGAAAACAAACGCTTGGCACTGCTTATCGTTGATTTTGAAAAACGCGGCTTATTGTTGTTGGTCAAAGTCATTCCCTCCTTTCAACTGAGAATAATACACTTCCTGATAAATTTCATTAGCTGCAAGCAGTTCATCGTGGCTGCCCATAGCATTGATTTTCCCTTCATCCATCACAATAATCGCATCAGCTTCCATAACCGAAGCAATTCGCTGGGCAATAATAAATTTGGTGATGTGGGGAATCTCCTTTAGAAAAGCCTCCCTGATTAAAGCATCGGTCCGGGTATCAACGGCACTGGTAGAATCATCAAGAATCAGAATTTGAGGATTTTTTAATAGCGCTCTGGCAATACACAACCGCTGTTTCTGGCCGCCGGATACATTACTGCCGCCCTGCTCAATATAAGTGTCATATCCCTTAGGAAAGCTCTTAATAAATTCATCGGCCTGGGCCAGTTTGCAGGCATGAATGATCTCCTCATCGGTAGCTGCTTTGTTTCCCCACCGCAGATTATCTTTGATGGTTCCCGAAAACAGAATATTTTTCTGCAAGACCACTGACACCGAATCTCTAAGGGTTTTAAGGTCGTAATTTCGAACATCGACATCGCCGACCTCAACAATCCCAGTCGTAACATCATACAGTCTGGGAATCAGCTGCACCAGGGTCGATTTAGAAGACCCTGTCCCCCCGATAATTCCAATTGTCTGACCGGATTTGATACTCAAATTAACATCCTGAAGGCATAGTTTATCTAAACTGTTCGAATAGGAAAAGCCCACATTAGTAAAGGTGACATTGCCGTTTTTAACCGTCGTAACCGGATTTTTCGGATTTTCCAGATCAATAGATTCGTTAAAAACTTCCACCACACGCTCAGCTGATGCCCGGGAAATGGTAATCATCACAAAGACAAAGGATAGCATCATCAGGCTCATCAGAATTGATGTCGCATAGGTAATCAGACTGGCCAGTTGACCAGTTGTCATATAGCCGGATACAATCATCTGCGCTCCAAACCAGGAAATTAAAAGAATAGAACTGTAGATGGCGAACTGCATCAGGGGTGCATTAAAAGCCAGTATTTTCTCCGCTTTGGAAAACTGCTGATAAATTTTCTCCGATACATCCTTGAACTTATCTTGCTCAAAGTCTTCCCGAACAAAGGATTTAACCACCCGGATACCTCTCAGATTTTCCTGAACTACATTATTCAAATGATCATAAGTTCTAAATACCTTTTCGAAAATCGGATGGGCTTTTGTTATAATCACATAAAGACCGATTCCTAACAGTGGAATCACCGCCAGAAAAATAAGTGAAAGCTGAGGGTTTATATTAAACGCCATAAAAAGCGAAAAAATCAGCATAATCGGTGCTCTGACCGCTACCCGTATAATCATCTGATAGGCATTTTGGATATTAGTGATATCAGTTGTCTGCCTGGTGATCAGGCTGGCGGTTGAGAATTTATCGATATTGAGAAAGGAAAATTCCTGAACCTTATAAAAAATCGCCTGCCGCAAATTTTTTGCATAACCGGCAGATGCTTTGGCTGCATAATGGGCAGATAACAGTCCAAAAAACAAGGATAAGAGCGCTGCCAAAATCATGCCCAAGCCCAAGCCAATAATCAGACTCATATTTCCGGCCTCAATTCCATAATCAATCAGATATGCCATCAGAAAGGGAATCGCCACTTCCATAACAACTTCCATTGCCACATATACACCAGTCTTAATAGAATCTGACTTATAGTCTTTAATATAACTGGCTAATTGTTTAATCATATAGACCTCCTTTATTGTTCGTTTCCTAACATTATCTTTATTTTTTAACCACACTTTCGTGTGGCTCACTTAATATTTTTATTTATTTTTTCCAGAGTTAAAAAGAACTGTGTTAACTCCTCTTCACTCAACCCTTTTTTTAACTGTTCTTCTATGATCTGCAACTTTTCAAGAATCAGCTGATGGCAGGTAACCGCTTTATCTGTTAATGTAATTTTTTTCAGCCTGGCATCAAAATCAACCGCCTCGCGAATAATTAAACCTTTTTTTTCCATGGTGTTTAAAATCCCAGAAACGGTGGAACGCCGGACATTGAATTCCTTCTCGATATCCCGCTGAAAGACTTCCTGGCTATTCTGATGCCTGAAAATATAGCCGATAATCCAACCCTGAAGACCGGTGATATCGGGTTCCTTTTCCATTACTTCATTGATATACTGCCGAATCCGATTAGATGTAGTTTTTATTTCAAATCCGATTCGCTGTGTATTTTTCATCTTTCCTCCTTAATTGTTAGGACACTAACATTATAGCCAAAACGATACTTCTGGTCAATCCATGCGCAAAAATTTAAGCTAGATTAAGTTTTGCACGCCTCGTCAATTACTTATTCAAATCCGCATGGGCTGGTAGGCCACCGGCAAATCCTCCTCTTCCAAAAATGAAAAGCTTTGGTCCCGCAAAATCGGCAAAAAGACCGCATAGGGAATGCGTGAAAATTCACAGGCGTAATTGCTGGCGCCAAACCAGCTGCCGTTTTTACCGCTGATATTAAGTCCTCTGGCAAATTTGGTGTCATTGGAACAATCGTGAACGACCAGATCCCAACCTTCATCATCTGCCATTTTCATCAGTTTCAAAGTCAGCTCACGGCTCCAGATCGGTGAGATATAACCGCGTCTTGCAATATACATCTTTTCGCCTGCATAGTTGTCAATATTATTGGGATTTAAGTGCAGTTCCGCACAATTGATAAAGTCCAGTCCGGTCGCCAGAATCGCTTCCTTTTTTTGCTGAAAGGCTGCAAAAAATTCCGGTGTCATCGGGGTTTCAATCCCCACCTTATTAATATATCTTTTGGCCACCCCAATCATTTCAATGACCTTGTCTGCACAATTGGAAGCACCCAGATTAAAGCGAATTTCATTTAGGCCGGCAGCCCCCAGAGCTTTTAAATTTTCCTCGGTCGCCAGCGTTCCGTTAGTATAAAGATGCTGATAGATGCCTGCTTCACTGAATTTTTTAATGACTGGATAGTAGATTTCAATTTCCATAAAAGGTTCCAGCAAAACATAAGCCAGACCGGTTGGCAGCTCTTGAATCGACAGCAGGAGCTCCAGATCTCTTTCATAAAACTTAGTGCCGCCAATTTCCCATAAGCCCTCACCCACGGGAGCGATGTCATCCAATTCACCGTAGTTATAACAGAATTTGCACTCAATGTTGCATTTATTGGTTTTGCGAACCGCACTTAAGCCACTGCCTAGAAGGCAGGAGCGGCAACCCTGAGGAAACTTATCTTCCGGACCAACATAAAGGGTGCGATTAGCAAGTGATTTCATATTTGTGATCGCTTTTTTCAATTTACTGTTCCGCTCTTCAATCGCTGTTTCAATCTGGGCAAAAGTTGCATAAACAATTTCCTGCTGATTCACCATCAGTTCCTCGTCCTCCGGCAGCATGGCAAAAAATTCAAACCACATCAGGGCATCTTTTTTTGATATTTTCAAATGTATCTCCTAACCTTTCTTTTCAATTATTTCCTGGCGGTTTCAAGCGTTTTATTTTCTTTTCTCAAAAACCAGATCAGTCATCCCGTTGTAGGTGCGCGTTGAAACAAACTTTAACAGTCGCTGGTCCTCTTGTTTTGTAAAAAGACGAATGCCGTCACCCAATAAGATCGGGATGACCGTAATGCAAAATCTGTCAATTAAGTCTGCTGCCAAAACCTGATTAATGATGGCAGAACCGCCGCAAATCCAGATATTTTGGCCTCCTTCAGCTTTTAATCGCCTTATCAGTTCGGCAAGATTCTCATCGGTAAAGCTGATTTCAGGACAGTTCTGAAGCTTTTGGTGGGTCATCACGTAGGTTTTTTTATCGGGATAGACCCATCCCTCAGGCGCCAGTTCAGTAACCAGCTGATGATAAGTTGTATAGCCTAAAATAATGGTATCGACTGTTTCAATAAATTCAGGATATGAGCCCTGATTGTCAGGCTCGCTTCCATCACCACCAAGCCAGCTGATATTGCCATTTGATTCTGCAATGTAGCCATCCAGACTCATTGCGATATATAATACGACTTCGCTCATTTTGGCTCCTTAAAATTTTGTATTTATGAGATCATTAAACTCCTGTTCCAGCACATCATGATAAAACTGCTTAGATTTCTCAAGATCTTTTACAGCTATAAGAATACATAGTATTTCGTATTCCCCTCATTGTACTGTTTATTCTGATTATTCTAAACCATTCTCATCAAATCTTTTTAAAATATTTATTAGGCAAGTGGCCCATTCAGTTGGCTGATCCATAAAAGAAGCATGATGGCCTGGGAAGTTAGTCACCAAATCCAGTGCAATAACCGCGCTACTACTGTTGCCAACAACAAAGGCTGTCTTTTCCCCTACCGCATTCAGAACAGCAATAGCATCCCTGGATTGCTGCGCGATTGAAAATTGATCAGGAGAATGTCTGGAGCTTCTTGCATTTGCCCGTCTGTCGTAGGTAATCACTTTGTAATCTTCTGCCAGAATATCTGCAACTGGAAGATAATTATCACCGTCTCCGCCCCCTGGGGCGATAAATAATATCGGAAGACCTTGGCCACGGACCTTATAAAAAAGCTCATCTCCTTCCGTTTCTGTATAACCACACTGAACTTTCAAATTTGCACCTCCATAATCCTTTGTTTAATGATTTGAATGATCGCCTTCACGCGACTGTAAAAGAGCTGGCCATCTCTAGATATTCTAAAAAGCCTTCTTGCCCCTTCTCTGTCTTGCTGAGCTCCTTATTTTCGGGTCGTGATGAATAGGCTGTTATCCTTTTCCATCAGCTATAATATACACTTTTTTATTATACCATTCAGTGCAATTTACTTAATATCACATTTCTCCTCTAGTTTATTGTCAATTGGACGGTATATAATAAAGTATTGTTTTATAGCCCTTTAAGAATCTTCATTTAAAATGATTATAAACAACTGCGAATTTCAGAAGCGGATTCAGGAAGCGCAGAAGTTAATAATCGGATCTGATAGATCTAGAAATGGAGAAAAAAACATGAAAACAGTTGAAATATATGATACCCAGAAGTTGTCAGATGCAGTGGGCTGCGGCTCCAGTGCTGACCGCGAGAAGTTTCGCCTGGCCACTATTATCAAAGCCTTGTCCCGGGATGGAAAAAATATTAAACAATATGGACTGGATCTAAACCCGGAATCCTTTACTGAAAATAAGGCTGTTCAGGAAGTGATGCAAACCGGCGGCCAAGCGGCCCTGCCAATCATTCTAGTTGATGGTGAACTTCAGCAAACCGGCATTTATCCTAGCAATCTGGAAATGGCCAACTGGTTCGGGATTAGTAAAGATGAACTGGTCCTCATTCTAATGAAGGAAAAAATGGCCAGTAAAAGCTTTTGCGGCGGTGACTGCTGCTAAGTTCTAAACTGATTTAGAACCTGATATGAAAACCTGTTGAAGAGCGGAGGGCATTCAGTATCGATTGATGCCCTCCTCTTTTATCCTGTCTTGCATATAGTTTCTTCTCTCACAAACAAAATCTACCTGTTCAAACAGCTCCTAATTCCCCCTTAATCAATTTTTTCAGAATGATAAACACTTTCTTACAAACTCTATAGGATGCTGGGTTTTCTCTGCTGTTTCTGCAACTGTCATCCCTTGCGAAAGAAATCTTTTAACCACCGTCGTCATGCTTTCGCCAACTTCTATAATGTGCCCATCAGGATCATAAAAGCGGGTTACTCTTTGTCCCCAGGGATACTCTACAACATCATGGAGATAATCTATGGAAAAGTTTTTTAAATGCGTCATGAATTTATCAAATGCTTCCTCTTCAAAATAGAGTTCAAAATTATTTGGTTTATTTAAAATCTCACTTTTTTTAATAAAATCCCTCCATGAATCTTTCGTCTGCAAAGCAAAGTCTCCGGCAAAAGTTATATTTGCGCCAAAATCCAGAATCACTTTCTGTCTTAGAACATCTTCATAAAAGGTTCTTGAAACTGCCATATCAGCAACTACAATCAGTGGGCACTTGAAATTCATACTTTCCTCCATTTTTCTTAACCTTTTTCTATAAAATGATAAGTCCATGACCTGACTTTCTTAGAAAGTTCTATTTCCATTCGCTTTAAATAACAGTTCATATCATATTGACTGCAATCAGTGATAAGCCGGAAATAATCAGCATCATGATAATAATAATTTTAACTACTTTTTCATCCAGCACTTTTGATAACCTTATGCCCAAAGCTAGACCAAGGAGCATAAAGGGAAATAAAATAATGGCATTTTTGAGCACTTTTAAAGTAATTATGCCGGTTATCAGATACATAATAAGGCGAAAAAAATTATCAGCCAGAAGTACCATACACAAGTTTCCGCGAAAAGAATCTGTCGACTCTGTTGTTCTGCCAATGTAGGCAACCAGCAGGGCCCCAATCCCAAACAGACCGCTTATAAAACCTGATATCAAGCCAATCAATAGCAACATGACTGGCGATGATTTCTCTTTTGACGACTGCAATTCTCGTAACAGCATTTCAATTCCAATACAGGTGATTACAATCCCTAAAAATATTTTTATGACTATAACATCACCGTATTTAAGAAGAAATATTCCCGGCACACTTCCCATCACGACTAGAACCGCAAGGGGAAGCCAGATTTTAAGTTTAATCGCTTTACGCTCGCGAACCGCCAGTAAGATATTGGATGGAATTCCAATTAGCAAGTCAACAGGTGTAATATTGATGTTATCATTCTGAAAGCTTAGAATAGAAGTAAAAACAATGGTATTGGCAAAACCGCACATTCCTTTTACCACATAAGCACAAATGACAGCAACAATCATGAGTGGAGTAACATCCATAAATTATCGTGTCGTTCCTTTCTTTGATTAATAATGATTGATTAGTAATCTTTTTATGCTAAAAATCTTAAGATCTTACTCTGTTTCTGTCAAAGAGGCTTTGCCTCCATTCTGATCGTTTTTCTCTGCAGCTTTTCTTCATACATCCATTTGTCCAGCTCTGCAAAAAAGACTCGCAATGATTCTTCATCGTCAGGCGAAAAAATCCCGCTGCCACAACTGATGCTTAACTGATAACTCGCCTTATTTTCCTGATTAAAGCATTCAATCTTCTGGTCCAGTCGTTTTCTTATATTTTCAATCTCCTGCGGATCAGTAACCTCGACAATAGCGGCAAACTCATCTCCACCCAGACGGGCCAAAAAATCATCTCTTGAAAAACTTTCTCTTAAAATCCGGCTCATCTCAATGAGTGCCTGATCTCCAATTTGATGGCCATAGTTATCATTAATTGCTTTAAAACCATCCATATCCATCATAAAACCGGCAACCTTTTTGCCATCTTTTTGCCATTTCCGCCAGTCTTCCAGATAATAATCAAATTCCCGCCGATTATTAAGACCTGTCAAAAAATCAGTATTAATTGTCTTGGATTGGATAAAGACATAAATAATCAAGAGCGAAACCGTCAGTGATGGCCATAATACCACCAGTCCGTAAAAATAAGTTTGCAAAAATCCGCCAATCGCCGGGGGGATGGCAAAGGTCAGCAGCGGCAGCCAGTCCTGGCGTTGAATTCGCTTCCGATTTAGCAGAATCACGACAAAAGCAATTATCGTATAGCCAAAGGCAAAAAATGGCATTAATAAAAACCATTCTCCCCGCTGATAATGGTTGTCTGTGCTCAAAATAAAAAGATAACCGCCCCAGATACTTGCTACTGCCAAAACAGCGTTAACCAGTATAGGAATAATACCAATTTTAAACAATCGATTTAGTCCTTCCGGGTTATGAAAAATAAAATCATAGACATAAAGAATCCATAAAAATCCTGGCAGGGGATTTAATATATAAAAAGTCATTTTCAACAATGACTGGATCACATGAACCGGCTGGCCGGGTACATCATAGAAGAGGATTGAAACACTGTCTATTGCCAGAATTAGGGCATTTACATACAGTAGATACATAAATATCCGGTCTCTGTAACGCGATAAATCAATGTGTTTTTTAGCGCCTTTATAAACAATAAGCAAAATGATAATTGCTGTTATATTTGTCTGTAGTGTATAAGCGATCATCTAAAGCTCCTTTATTAATGTTTTTACTGTATCACCATCTGTTAAAACTGCTTTATCTTCCTTGTTAATTTTATAGAAGATGCCTTTGCAAATATGCCCTGGCTTTTATCTGTGGGTGATGATAGGGAACCTGGTCTAAATCTCCCTTTGACAGTAAAGCTCTGCTTGGACAATATGCCAGGCAGCGAACACCAATGCTTTAAACCGATCTTCCAGCATTTACAATAATATTGTCAACAGGCAAACTTTGCAGTCATTTTTCTAGCCACATATAAGGCATTACAGTCCCTGAAAAACAATAGATTGTATGACTCAGATGCTCTCCTTCAATTCACATCAATCCCTTTAGCAAGCCGTGCTGGCAATTTCCACTCTGTTGCGGCCATTGTTTTTGGCTGCATACAAGGCTTCATCGGCATTTTTGATCAGTTCTTCAGCTGTTTCACTCTCTGAATGAACTTTTAACCCAATACTAACGGTCACCTTGACCTCATTATCAAATTCTATTTCTTCAATTATTTGTCTAAGTCTTTCACTCAATTCATATCCTTGTTCCAGCGTCGTATTTGGCATAACGATCAGGAACTCCTCCCCGCCATATCTGCCTACGTGATCAGTCACTCTGGAATTCTCTTTAATCACATTGGCAATCTTCTTGATCACAACGTCTCCGAACTTGTGTCCATGTTGATCATTGACTGATTTAAAAAAATCAATATCCAGCATTAGTGCGCACAAAGATTGACCATAAGTCTTTGACAAGATGATTTCATCTCTTAAAGACTGATTGATATTGACATGATTTAGAAGCATGGTCATTGAGTCCCGATAGCTTAGATGCTCTAACTGTTTCATTTCGCGATGCAGATGAAGTCTAAGCTGAATGATAAATAAACCCACCACACAGGATACAATCAGAATCAAAAATGAGTGGCTAAGATATACATGCAATCTGTTTCCACCATTGGCTATATCTGGTAAATTGGGATTATTAAGAGCATTGCCATTAATCAGCTGCCAGGCCAGATAACTATACAGCAAAGTATTTGTGGCAATCATAATTATCGCTCTTCTGAGAATCATCGTTGATGTAATTGCCAGAACAATTGTATACATAGTCAAGGCACTGGGAGTTGACGCCTTAATTAAAGTCAGTCTGATCGACCAGTAAAGAAAAATTATGCAGTAAACAGATAAGATTGACTGAGACATATTTCCCGAAATTTTTATCATTTTCAGCCGATATAAAATGGCAATAGCTACAGCTGAGCCATGAAAAAACAACAGAAACCATGAAAAATTTTTCTCGAAAACACTTCGATTAACAGCTGTCACCATAATAAATGCTTCAAAGATAAAAAAAATCAATGAGATGATCATCATTCTGGTCATATTCTCACTGACTATATCATCATAAAATTCATTTCTTCCTTCTTTTGATAGGGGAATAAACTTTTCCTGAACAGTTTTTATTTTATCTGCCCACTGTTTTTTCATATTCTCTCTCCACTTAACGATAAATCTACCGAACGTTATATTATATTTAATATAACACATTTGCAAATGATTCACTATCGGTATTTTTGAAGTGCATAAAAAACCTAACGCTTTAAATCATAAAAAAAGATATAAAAAAAGAGCTCCTGAGGCATTTCCGTGACATGCTCGAGAATATAATTTAAAAACCCACAAGAAAGTTATTATTCTCGTGGGACCTTATTTTTTATAGTTGCTTTAATTGCCTTTTTCGTGATAATGAAACTTTCTCAATGAATGGTTTTGTGGATAATTCCGTTAACCTCACAGGCTTTGAAAAATAATAGCCCTGTATTAAATCACATCCCTCTAACTGAAGAAAAGCTAACTGACGGGCAGTCTCCACACCTTCAGCGACGGTTTTTAAATTTAGCGATTGGGCTAAGGAAATAACCGACTTGATCATTCTGCTGTCAAAGTTATCCGTTTCTATTTCATCGACAAAAGTTTTATCGATCTTTAAAACATCAATGGGCAGAATCTGAATCTGTTTAATTGACGAATAACCGGAGCCGAAGTCGTCGATGGACAATCTAACCCCCTGATCCCCAATACTGCTGAGCATACTGGTAACATTTTCAATGCTTCTTGCAGAAATACTTTCTGTTATTTCCAGCACCAGGTACCTGGGATCCAAGTTCGTTTCTTTTAAAATATTACACAGTACTTCAGAGAAGTCTGGCTTCATCAGCTGATACAGGGAGACATTGACACTGAAGTACATCTGGTAATCATTGTCTGCCATCCATTTGGTCATTGTTTTGCAGGCCTCACCCAGAACCCATTCACCAATCGAAATAATTTGTCCGGTCTTTTCAGCTATTGGAATGAAAACAGCGGGTGAAATGTTGCCCAGCTCCGAATGCACCCACCTTAAAAGCACCTCAACCGCCTCCATATCTCCGGTAATCGTGTTAACGATGGGCTGATAATTTAATAACAGCTCATTGCGGTCGATCGCGTTGACCAGATCATTACTCAATCTGAACTCAAAAAGATGCTCATCCCGCATTTCCTTGGTAAAGTACTGATAACTCTGACTGGATACCGATTTGACATAGGTTAAAGCAATCCCTGCGTTCTGAAGCAATTCTTCGATTGATGAACCATGTTCCGGAAAAACTGCGATCCCATATGTACAGCTTACAAATATTTCAAAGTTGTCAAAAACAAAGGGCGCCCGAGAGAAGGATTCGATCGATAATATAATTGTTTGAATATATTCGTCATCGCCGATGCCGTTTATAAACAGGACAAATTCCGAGTTACTGAGGTTACCCACAAACCCTTTATTCCCAACAATGTCCTTCAATTTTTGGGCAACCGCTTTTAGGACATTATCACCTAAGATATGTCCCAGTGAATCATAGATTTCTTCAATCCCATGCAGTTTAACTTTGATCAGGCTGTGCTCGGCTATTTCGGCTTCATGAGCAAGCTGCTTACCAAGAATCTCATAGACTGCTCTGCGGTTAAACAGCTTTGAAGCCGAGTCCTGATAGACAAGCTGTCGGATTTTTTCCTTTAAAAGGCTTCTCTCCCGTGCATAAAGGACAGCCTTTTCAATGACTGCTGTAGAAAGGTCATCTTTAACAAGATAGTCTTCTGCACCCATACGGATTGCTTCAATCCCCATATGTTTATCAGAAAGACCCGTCATCACTATGACAGGGATCTCATCAACCATTTCCATCAGTTTCTTTAGCGTATTCAAGCCATTTGAATCTGGAAGATTCAGATCCGCAAAAATTAAGTCTAATTTTTGGTTTTTAATAACCGCTTTTGCCCCACTAATCGTTTCGGCAAAAAACGGCTCTACCGTGAAGACATCAACGGTCTCCAGATAATACTCCACCAGGTCTTTATCACCGGGATTATCCTCGATAATCAGTATCCGAACTGCCTTATTTGTAACTGTCTCCATCTTACTCTCCTGTAAACAACATTAGGATGCTGGTAGTTTTACCGCTTCAAACCAAAAATGATTCAAATTTTTTATAAGCTGTAGAAAATCGTTGAAATCAATGGGCTTGTTCAGATAAGCATTGACGTAATTATTATAAGCTGCAAAAATATCTTTGTCCGAATTGGAGGTGGTTAAGATGACAACAGGAATTCTACGTGTATCCGGATTCGATTTAACCCTAGTCAAAATATCAAGGCCGCTTAACTTTGGCAAATTGATATCAAGCAGAACCAGATCCGGTGTTACTGCATTCGTGAAAGGTTCATTTTTCATCAGATAGGCTAAGGCTGATTTACCATCTTCCAAAACTTCTATCTCACAATTGAGTTCACTTTCTTCGAAGGCCATCAGCGTCAAATCAATATCACCCATATTATCTTCGACGAGAAGAATGTTAATGCACTGATTCCTGTTATTCATCTAATTCTCCTTATTTTTAAATGATAAGTGTATGATTGTTCCATTTATTCCATCAGATTCTGCCTGTATTGTCGCTTGGTGCTTGTTTGCTATCTTTTTACAGATAGCCAGACCAATTCCGGTTCCTTCATATTCTCCGCGACTATGAAGACGCTTGAAAACCTGGAAAACCGTCTCCAGATATTCTGGTTCAATCCCAATCCCGTTATCTTGAACCATGATGTCAATAGTAGTATCTTTTTCTTCCGACCATATGCGGATATGCGGCGGTTTTTCAGACCTGTATTTGACCGCATTTGAAATGAGATTCAAGAACAGCTGCTCAAGCCTGACCGCATTGCCTTTGATTGTCGGAAGGTCGGCAAACTCGATGGTCACATCCTCTTCTTTAATCACCATTCGCATGTTCTTCATTACATTTTCAATAACCCTATTCAGATCAACCGATTCATCCAAGTAATAATCATTAGCCAGTCTTGAATAGATCAGTAAATCCTGTATCAGCTGCTTCATCCGGTTTGATCCGTCTACAGCGTAAAACATATACTTTTTCTCTTTGTCGGTCAGCCTGTCTCCCATCGACTTTTCCAGAATCTGCAGGTAGCTGGTTACCATCCTCAAGGGTTCCTGAAGATCATGGGAGGCCACATAGGCGAATTGCTGCAGTTCATTTTCCCGTTCCCGGACTTTGTCGACCATCACCTTAAAGTCGTTAGCCAGATAGTCATGCTCAATAAACAGACTTTTGCTTTTAAGCTCAACATCGTAATCACCTTTAGCAATTTTCCAGGTCGCTGCCGACAGGGTGCTTAATGGTTTAATGACTGATTCGGCAATAATCATTCTTAAAAGGAACAATTGCAATATAAAAATAAATACAAAGGCAATTCCGATATATAATAAAATCTGATTACGTAAACCTAAGGCCTCACTGACCTCTTGCTGAGTCACAATATACCAGCCTGTCACGTCCTCCTGGGTGACATTCAGGATTATTTTTTTCCCAGTTACTGGATCTTTAATGATGCTGCTTTCCCTGGCACCTGCAATTTGACCAAGCTGGTCAACAAATTCAGTGTCAAATGCCAACTCCTCCTCTTCATTTAAGTAAGGATATGCGATTGCTACACCTTTATCAGTCACAAGGTAGGTGATACCTGTTATGCCGAATGACTGGTTTTCAAGCTGCGCAATCATTTCAGTCAAAGAAATGGCTACGCCTAGGGTAGTGATCCAATTGCCGTCATTATCGTAGACTGGCGTCATCACTACCATCTGTTTTTCCAGCGTTATAGTACTGGTATAGATTTCACTGAAAGCGGTAGCATTTGATGCCACCATCTTTTGATAATAGTCTCGATAAGCATAACCTTCCTGATATATTTCCAAATCAGCGTTTTGCTGGAAGGCGTAAGGCTCCATAAGAACAGCCTGCGATTTATCAGCAGTTTGAATGCCAGAGAGTAACAGAAAAGGATACTGTTT
The DNA here is from genome assembly GCA_030586155.1 of Eubacteriaceae bacterium ES3. Taxonomy (NCBI): domain Bacteria; kingdom Bacillati; phylum Bacillota; class Clostridia; order Eubacteriales; family Eubacteriaceae; species Eubacteriaceae bacterium ES3. Next base: position 3,325,591 of record CP130741.1, read on the forward strand.
TAAAAGTGTTCTAAAATACATTCTTTGCTCTACCATGGCGTTCTCAGGAAGGCCTCTGTATTCATCACTCATCAGACCATACTCCGAAGTGTCCTTGAACATATCCAGCTGGCTTGTTACCTCAACAACACCCTTGATTTCTTTAAAAAACTGAGAAACCGTATAGGCCGAGTTCTGGCTGATCAAACTGTTCTTATCGTTGGCATCCTGAATAAGTGCATTGGTCAAAACAAAATAAACTATACCGCCGGTCAGCAGCAGACCCGCCATCAGAATCCCTGTTATAATAAGCAGCAGTTTTTTTTGGGAACTCATCCTTAATCCTTTCCGATTACTCAATAACCTCGGATACTAGTTGAATCGTAAACTCTCGTTTCTACAAAATCAATTTAATTATTACCTTTATAAAGGCGTAAAGCTGTCATCGACTATTATTTCCACTTAATTCAATTATATACTTGCGATAAAAAAATTTCCAGCAAAAAAATTGAATAAATTTCCACTAAACTATAGAACGCATCCTTCGATTTCAATATTTTGACTACCATTTAGACTTAATAAAATGCAATTGTCCTATCTATGTAGAAGTTTATTTAACTGGCAACAAAACAATTTTTACCCTTTGCTTTTGCTTCATATAATCTCTTATCAACCAATTTGATAAAGTCATCGATATCCTGTCCGTTATATTCAGCAATTCCGCAGCTTGCAGTAACTATAAAATCCCCTTCATTATACAGTTTATTTATACTCTCCACAAAGCGCCAGTATATGCCGGTTGCACTTTCCGCTGTATTTCTTGGTGTGATCACAAGGAACTCCTCTCCCCCATATCGCCCGACAAAGTCAGATTCCCTGACCGCCTGTTTCAAACTTTCAGCAATATTTTTGATAACTTTATCCCCCTCTGCATGTCCATATTGGTCATTTATTCTCTTGAAATCATCAATATCAAAAAGTAAAATCGTTAGCGGCTCACCATAACGTTTGCTCGCCGTTATTTCCGTATTCAATATTTCAAATATCGCCCCATGATTAAAAAGACCTGTCATCTGATCTGTCATCGAAAGTCTCTTGAGCCTGCGATTCCTCCTGTAAAAAAAGAAAAATCCTACACCCACCGCAATAAATGCAAGAAAAGACCACTTGATAATATCAAATAACCTGATTCCATGCTCATAACGCACACTCATCCATTGACTATAAAGATTATTTCTCTCGCTTTCATCCACCGTTTCCAACTCTTTATTAATAATTGAAACCAGCTCCGGCCAATCTGACCGAATCCCCATGGCATTCTCATGGTTACCGTATTCAGTTGGCGCTGCCACTTTGACATTATTGTAGCCTCTTGTATTGATAATATAACTTCCCACAGTCAAATTCCCAACATAGGCATCCACTTGACCGGTAGAGAGTAATTGCAGACAATTCCCTCCCATATTACCGCCGGAAATTACTTTTAATTCAATATCAGGATAATCTTCCTGAATAAGATCTGTAATCACATACCCTTCGGGCACGGCTACTGTTTTTCCCCGGAGATCTTCTAATGAGCTGATAAATTCTTCGTTTTGAGTAAAAATAACCCAGGGTGAACTAATATAAATATCCGTAAAGAGCATGTAAGTCATACGCTCTTCTGTAATAGCCACTGTCGGCATCATGTCTATAGAGCCTTTATCCCTTATTTCCCCGAGAGCGTCTGTAAAGCTGTACCGATCTACAACCCATTCATATTGAATATCATACTTGTTAAAAATCCCTTCAATGTAATCTACTGAAATACCCGAAACATTTTCCTCATCATCAATGATCATAAAGGGCATCCACTGACCAATCCGAATACGTACCACATGACCTTCAGCCAGCCAGTCCTGCTCTTCCTGAGAAAGAATAATCTCCTCATCGAAAGAAAGCCCCTGATCAGAAGTACTTAATAGTTCTTCCCCCCTAACAGGAACTGACGATAAGCATACTACTAATACCAAAATTAATGTGGCAATCGCTTCTTTTGCTCGCATTTTACACTGTTCCTTTGTAAGCGTCAATTACAGACCACATACCAACCAAATAAAAAAACTGATACAATTCTTTCAAACTATTAAAGGAAGGATTGTATTTTTTATGGAGAAAAGTGAAAATCGGATACTCTGGGAAGAGCGGATCAAAGCACAATTGGCAAGTGGACTGACGCAGCGGCAGTGGTGCGAAAAGAATAATCTTGCTTTGAGTGCATTCCGATACTGGAAACTGAGAATCAGCAAAGCAAACCGGGATCTAAATGATCTGGAACCCCAGGAGTTTGCCGAAGAAACAGTCAACTTTGCCGGAATTGTTATTGCGCCGGAAATATCATTTAAAAAACCTTTATCTGGAACCCCAAAAGTAATAGAAATCCGGATTTCAGATGTGGTTGTTATGATACCGCCTGAATTTTCAGAGAATCATCTTACAAATATAATTAGCGCAATCAGAAAGGCCTGATCCATGTTGACAGGCCTCAACTCCGGAAATGTGCATATAGCTCTGGGAGCCACCGATCTCAGAAAAAGTATCGATGGACTGTCCCTGATTGTCAGGGAAGTTCTGAAAGAAGATCCCTTTTCCATGCACCTGTTTGCATTCTGCAATAAACGCAGGAATCTGATTAAAATCCTGGTATGGGATCAGACCGGCTTCTGGATTCATTATAAACGTCTGGAAAACGGCTGTTTCCAGTGGCCGGAAAAAAGTGGCGCCCCTTCCATTGTTGTGACTGAAAGAAGTTTCCGGTGGTTGCTGGATGGACTGACCCTTGATGAAAAACAGGCGCATCCGCCAGTGAAACAGCGGATTTTAATCTGAAAAATAAGGTTGAAAAAGCTTTTTTTGTCAGCTGATCTATGGTATAATAGCATCATAAAACGGCGATATTATGCCAATCATAAGTAATTGGAGTGGATAATGACAGGAAAGCGGTATAAGCATCAGATGGGTAAAGAAAACAGTTTAACAGAAACAGAAACACAAGATCCGGCACTGGATTTTTTATCTGTCATCACTGAACTTCAGAGTGAAAACACTCGGCTGAATTCAGAACTTGAAGAAGCGCAGGCAAAAATTAAATGGTACGAAGAACAGTTGCGTCTGAATGCCCAGAAGCGCTTCGGCAAATCCGCTGACACTGTCATAATTGAAAACCAGATCTCTTTTTTTAATGAGCCGGAGGTGACGAAACGCCCTGAGCAGGAAGAACCATCCATCGAAGTGGCTACCCACCGCCGTAAAAAGCGGGGACTGAACCGGGATTCTTTTGATGATCTGCCGGTTGAACGCATTGTTTATGATCTTAATGAAGATGAGAAAGTATGCCCTGTGTGTGACCATTCACTGCATCAGATGAAGGAGGAAGTGCGCCAGGAGCTCAAAGTGATTCCCGCCAAAGTGGTGCGGGTGGAACATGTCAGAAAAGTGTATGCCTGCCGACACTGTCAGGATCATGAGATCAAAACGCCGATTATTACAGCTAAAGCGCCCAATCCGGTTATTTCGGGCAGCTTTGTTTCGCCAAGTCTGCTTGCTTATATTCTATACCAGAAATTTGCGGCAGCCCTGCCTCTTTACCGGCAGGAGCAGACCTTTAAACACTTTGGCATTGAACTGTCCCGCGCGACGATGTCCAACTGGATCATCAAAGGCAGTGAGCGTTACCTTGAACCCCTCTACCGGCTGATGAAAAAACATCTGGAAAAAGAAAGCTTTCTGATGGCTGATGAGACATCACTGAAAGTTCTGACTAAAGATGGGGAAGCCTGTACCAGCAAGGCCTATATGTGGCTGTATCGTCCCGGGAAATACGGAAAACCCATGGCGTTGTTTGAATATCAGCCGTCCCGGAGTGGCAAACACCCCAAAAATTTCCTTGAAAATTTCAAAGGAATCCTTCAAACGGACGGTTATGACGGCTATAACAGCGTAACCGATATTACCCGGGTCTGCTGCTTTGCCCATGCCAGACGTCAATACACTGATGCGCTAAAAGCATTGCCAAAAGGGACTATAAAAACCGAAACCGAAGCCTGGCAGGCCGTTCAGATGATAGGTGAAATGTTTGTCTTTGAGAAAGCGCTGTTAAAAGAAGACCTGACCCCGAAAGAGCGTAAGGAGCGACGGGAAAAAGAGCTTAAACCGCTGATGACAGCTTATTTCGCATGGGTAAAATTAATGTCGCAGAATACCCTTCCCAAAAGCGCCTTTGGAAAAGCGCTCAACTACAGTCTCAAACACCAGACTGTACTGGAAAACATTTTGCTTGACGGCCAATGTGAACTTTCCACCAACATTGCCGAACAACAGATCAAGCCTTTTGTTGTGGCCAGAAAAAACTTTCTTTTCTGTAAAACAGCCAATGGTGCCAAAGCTTCCGCCACTGCCTTCAGCCTGATCCAGAGTGCCAAACTTAATGAGCTCAACCCTTATGAATATCTCAAATTTCTCTTTGAACGTCTGCCGGATATAAACTGCGATGACGAGGTCGCACTGGAACCTTTTCTTCCCTGGTCCGATCAGCTGCCCGAGATCTGCCGCCAGTCCTTGGCCCAAACTAATCAGCATCAATAAACCAATAAAGAAGTTCGACTTGCGAGATGATTTTTATCATTATCTCATATGTCGAGCTTCTTTTCTATGTGGTTTGTATTTGACGCTTACGTTCCTTTACAAAACTTAATTATTCGCCCATTTATCTAACTGTTACTGTATTATATATCTTTGCTTTAAGTAAACACCTCTTCGCATATTATTATCTTCATCGTCCTTATAGATATTTGAAATTTATAGCTTCAACTCCTAACAAACTATATAGCCATTTACAGTTTTAATAAACAAGAATATTTCTGACTGCCTAATTGGAATAACCGCTGAACTTAAAAAAACAGCCGCAAATGGACTGTTCCGTTAAAATATTTTAAATCGTATTCTTATCATAAACAATTTGGTCTCTTCCGGAAGTTTTCGCTTGATAAAGCAAAGCATCTGCCTTCTTGACTAACTCATCAAAGTGAACCACATCTTCATTACAAGTCACTACTCCGGCTGAAAAAGTTAGCTTTAGATAGCTCTCCTCATCGACCATAAACTTATGATCTTTGACCTTCTTTTTGATTGTCTCTATATTTTCGCGATGATTCTGATCCATATTTTTATATAAAACCGCAAATTCCTCACCGCCATAGCGGCAAACCAGATCTTCTTTGCGAATATTCTCGGAAATTATTTTTGAAATTTCCTTAAGCACCACATCTCCGGCAGGATGTCCATATTTGTCATTTACTTCCTTAAAGTGATCAATATCTAAAATCATCAGCGTAAATGTTTTTCGATATTTAGCGTGTATACTCACCAGTTTTTCACCCTGTTCAAACAATACCCGCCGATTAGATACATTGGTCAACGCGTCTGTGTTAGCCAGCAGTCGCAATTCTGCATGGGTTTTCGCCAAACTGTTGGCATAAAAGTAAAATACCAGTATCTCCGTAACTAATGTCGAGATCGTAGACATAATTCGCAGTACAATAATATATTCATTTTCCAGCTCTATCAGTTCCAGAGGCCAGATTATGCTACTCAATAAAACTACTATAGCCGCCAGACTATTAAGGAAAATAAGAACTTTCAGCTCGGTCGGATCTTCTATATCCAAAATAAAAAATGAAATAGGCGGAACCAGGAAAAAGAAAAAGGTAAAATAGGTTTCAGCCGGAAACCAGAGGATAACCAGCAAAAACACCTGAATCATCAAGGCTATTACTGCTAAAGCCTTTGCCGCCGTATAATATTTTTTCTTAAGAAAAACAAACACAAGCAGGTACATGATGATGATTACTAAAGTCTCAACCACCAAAAGTGACGATTTTGCTATAATAATATAAAAAATCAGGAATAGCAGCAATTGCGATAATCCTACCCCCGCCATAATAAATGCTAATTTATTTTTCTCCTCGAGTTGATTCGAATAACCAAGCATTATCAACAGCTTCTCCATCATTAACTCCTTTAATCATAAGAAATTCTACCCAGCATGACCTTTTAAGATCACATGATAAATTTTTTCGTGCCTTCTTGGTTATTCTTGCCCGCTCTTGCCTATTTTAAACAAGTATATCATGATTTTTGAGGGTATAACAAACAGATCGTCTCCTGGTTATCTCCCCTAACCATTTAGCCTTTAAAGAACAATTAATTGGTCATCTGTAAATTTTAATAAAATATCATTGCTTTTTTGCTTAATATCAATGTTTGTCGATCCAATATGCTTGTCTAAACTTCATATTTAATAAATCTTATTCAATTCTTTGATTGATTTTCTTCTAAACATATGTTACTGTAAACATATGTTTAGAAGAAAGGAATCCATTATGAACATTCAACACGTTATATTAGGCTTGCTCAGCTTCGAGCCACTGACAGGCTACGATATGAAAAAGCTTATGCAAAAATCACCTCTTATCTATTGGTCGGGAAACAACAGCCAGATCTATAAAGCTCTTGCCGCACTAGAGAGTGATGGCTTAGTTACCGTCGAGATCGAGCATGATAGTGCTTCGCCGACAAAAAAACGATATTCTCTGTCAGACCGAGGCCGAATTGAACTTATCACCAGCTCCAAATCTTTCCCCGAACTACCGGAACTAAAAAAACCCTTTCTATTACAGCTTACCTTCGGGCAGGGTTTATCCCGTCAGGAATTTGAACATCTTTTAAACCAGTACGAGGGAGAACTTCGCGGTGTTCTGCTGACGATTAATGACCAGTCATTTCCAAAATCTCAAACAAAGTTGGAAAGTGTTATAAACAATTTAACACTGGATAATATCCGTCAATTCTATGAAGCAGAACTTTCGTGGGTTCAGAGAGTGCGACAGGAAGCACTGCCACTTGCGGAAATCAAGGACCATGCAAAAAAACAGCCAATCAACACATTAGAATATGCGATCACAGATAAAGATGGTCAGAGCTACCTTACTGTAACCGCCGGACAAATACATACTGAACAGGATGGACTTGCTTTAGTATCGGCTTGCGCCGAAAATGGAACGAACATGCTTATGCTTCCCTCCGCTTGCCTGTCCGAAGAATTCCTACTCCTTTCTACTGGTCTGGCGCAAATGATCCTTCAAAAAATTGGTAATTACAACATTAAAACAGTTGCAGTTTATGCTGTGAATAAGACAAGTGGAAGATTTAAAGACTTTCTATTGGAAGCTAATCAGGGACAGTCCTTCAAAGCCTGCGATAACTTTAAAGATGCGGAAAACTGGCTGTTAGGAGGTAATCTGCGATGACAACAATTTATAAATCAGAAGAAGGAAAACTGGCTGTTCTTTCGGCCTATCAGAATATTCTTGCTGCCTGGCCTTTAGCTAATAAGCAATACAAAGTCAAGACCACCTATGGCGACACCTTTGTCATCGAAACCGGTAACCCGGAAAATCCGCCTTTAGTGCTGCTCCATGGAAGTTTATCTAACTCTTTCAGCTGGTTTAGCGATGTTCCGCTGCTGAGTGAGCAATATCATGTGTTTGCAATCGACTTAATTGGCGAGGCGGGATTTTCAGCAGAAAGCCGGCCTCATTACAAAAGCGGCGCTTATGAACAATGGCTGGATGAAGTGGTAGGAGCTCTCGACATAGAGCAATGCTCAATTGTCGGCCTTTCTCTAGGGGGATGGATGGCACTGCGTTATGCGACTGTCAACCCTGGAAAGGTTCAAAACCTTATCCTTCTTTGCCCTGGCGGTCTGGCGACACAAAGACGGGATTTCATGCCTAGGATGTTATTAAAAAATATTTTTGCACATGGCAACAGGACTAAAGCCATTGGCGGTGCGCTGGGCATGGATGTTAAAGCTCCTGATAAGATGGCCGCCATGCGCAAAGCCTTTGAATTCATCCAATTAATCACCAAAAACGAAAAACCGCGTTTTGGAAAGCTTCCTGTATTCGGTGACGCCGAACTCAATAAACTCACCATGCCGATACTTGTCGTCTTCGGAGACAGCGATATACTCCTAAAAGCCGAAAAGAGCATTGAGCGAATTAAGCGTCTTACCCCCAATTCGACAACCGTTCTTTTACCAGGTGTTGGTCATGGTGTTCTTGGTCAGGCGCAACGGATCTTAAACTTCCTTTCTGAGCACAAGTAATTGAACTCTTCTGCTGTAATTAAATTTTTACCGCATCGTCTATTTAAGAATAACTTCACTGCCAATCATCTCTAAATTTTTTTTAGCTGCTAAAAAACCGGGTGTAGCTTTTTAATACTCGCTACACCCGGTTTTATCGTTTAAGCAACATATTATATACTTGAAAACAAGCATATATGGAAGAATCTAATTATAAACTGTCCTAAATTAATAATTGATAAAAGTTAATTTTTGGCCATTCTGAGCAGCTTCATTCAGTTGATTAATTCCTACCGAAGATATATCCACTCCAATGACTTTATGTCCCAGTCGCCCCCCAAAAATGATTCTGCCCTAGCCACAACCAAGATCTAAAACAGTTGATTTGTTCGGGTATGATTCAAAGAATTTAACAAGTCCTTGATAGGGATTTCCAAAATAATTCTGTTCCTTATAATATTTGTTATATGATGGGCTCATTTCACTTTTTTATTCTTATTCCTCATATCTATTTTTAAAATCCGAAAGTTGAAATCTCAATAATTAGTACATCTTTCCTGATTTTTTTGCTTCCTTCTCCTTAGCGGAACCTAATGCCACCCCCAGAGAAAGACCAATACCAATCCCAAGGGATATAAATGCCGGATTAACGCTCAATAATGCAACACCTAAACCTGTACCTATGGATAAACCAACCGCTAAATACTGACTTACGATTGCCCCTGCAGGTTCGATCCCATAAATCTTTTTAATATCAACGGTCATCGCTTTATAAGCTTTCTGGTAGGCCCGTATACTTGCTTTATCTAAACCACCTTCGATAACAGCTTCGAGCATTTCTTCAACTTCAGCCACCAATTGCTGAACTTCAGAAACTGCAGAATCTTCTTTTGGATTTAGCGGTTCCAAACCATTTTCCAATAAACTCATAAGGCCAACCATTGGCTCAACTTCCAGCTTAACAACAACTTTTTTATCAAGATCCTTTTTGAGAATATTAAGCCTTTTGATTTGGTCTTCATACATCTTTTCACCTCCAATATCACACATATTATTCGCCTCTTACAAATTTAAAATACTCTAGGCTGCTTTGATCCACTGGACCTGCGACATGTCTCCTTACTGTCGAATCATCCTGATAACCCGATTATATATCGCATTCGATACCATCACCTTTGTTCCACCCTGCGTGTCAAAAATATCGATTAAGGGTGTTCCTCCATTTGTATTCACAAACTGAACGACAACGGTATCAATATCCTCGTGATAACGCGCAATGCTATAATATCCCAAAACCCAGCCAGTGTGTTCATATTCGTAAATAGAAGTATAAATAGCTTGCTCTTCATCAGAGAATAAGGAACCATCATTCAATGCTCGAATGAATAACCCCACGTCCTCGGCTGTCGCAACCATACCAGTATTTATTTCCTTGAAATCAGTGTCTGAGCCAACATAATATCCGCTCATCACATCATTAATATCCACTTCCTCCAATGAAAAGAAAGTAGATTCCAGGCCAAGAGGTCCTAATATCTCTTCTTTTATATATTGAGTGTGGCTATAACCTAAAACTTTATCAAGAATATCTCTCAGCAATAAATAGTTGGTGTTTGAATAGCTATAATCCCCATCCGGCACAAACTCAGCAGGCTTATCAAAGATTAAGTCGAGGGATTCCTTGCTGGTTTTTGTCGGATCGTCCCACCGAAAACCTGGCTGGTCAGTATAATTCAAAATGCCACTGCGATGCTTTAGCATCATTCTCAGTGTTATCTGATCTGCGTATTCAATTCTTCCTGAATACTCCGGAAAATAATCTGTCAATTTATCATCAAGGGAAAGGCGGTCTGCATCAATCAGTTTGGCATAAGCCGAAGCAACATACAACTTGCTGATGCTTCCAATTTTGAAGTATGATTCTGCATCGGCAGGGATTTGTTTGTCTCGATCCTTCCATCCTGCGGTGTAAAATGCTGGAGTTTCTCCGGCTTTGTCCACATACACAATGATCCCATCTAAGCCAAGTTCAGTTGCGTTACTAACTTCTTCTTGAATCGTATCAGGCAATGGTCTCATCCAAGCCCAAATGCCATCCCAGGGCGGCAGACCTATAATACAGATTATGCCGAATGAAATCGTAATAAGTCTAAGTATTAATACTGCTTTTTTCCTTTTATCCATTGAACGCTCTCTTTCACTTAGCTTTTGGAACCCAAAATAAGCTTTTTACGATATCATACCCTGATTAAAAAAAATACCATTTTCTCAACCTTTAATTGTTTTCTGCTTTTTTTTACCGGCAATCCATTTTGAAATTGCTGGTGCTTTCTGAAAGAAGATCACACCAATAAAGGCGCTGACAATAATATATACGCTGCTAAAAGCCATTAGTTGCGGCAGGGCGATACTCGCAATGATAACCGAAAACTCTCCTCTTTGGATCAACGATAAACCAGCCCGATAAGAGGGCCGTTTTGACAGTCCAAAAGCTTTTCCACCCCAGATGCCGACCAGTATCTTGCCAATCATTGACCAGACAATTAAACTGATCAATAAAGGCAACATTGGAATTCCGCCACCAAAACTGATTGTCGTTCCAAACCACAGAAAAAAGAAGGGTAAAACAAAATCTCTGATCGGCAGCAGCAAATGTTCCAGTTCGGCCGAATTTCCGGTCTCTGAAAGTATCACTCCTGCTAAAAATGCCCCCAAAATTTCTGATAAACCAAGATAAATTGCCAAGCCTGAATATATAAAAGCAATCCCCACCATTAGAAAAGTTAAAAAATCACTTTCAATATAGTTGTCGATAAAGTCCTTAAGCTTACTGAAGCCATAATGCCCGATAATAATTGCCCCTAACGTTAAAGTTGAAACTTTTAGAAGTATAAGCAGAATTAATTGGCCGGACATGGCCTGATCGGAACTCATAGCCGCTAAAAAGGAAATGAGAATCGGTGAAACTAAATCCTCAAAGATCAACAAGGCCAGCATAAACTCCGTTTCAACATTCGCCAGTCTTTTGTTATCTTCCAATAGCTTTGCCGTAATCGATGAACTTGAGGCATAAACAATCCCACCAATAATAGCAGCTGACAGCAAATCAAGATTAAAGATCAAAGCCAGTACAAAAGCCCCGCCAAAGTTTAATACAACATCTATTAAACCCGCAGCCCAAATCGTTTTTGAGATTCTTAATATCTTAGCGACCGGAAATTCCAAACCCAAGACAAAAAACATCAACACAATTCCAATCTCAGCAAGCAGATGGATTGCCTCATTTCCCCCTAGAACGGGCACTAAAAGCAATCCTAGGATGATAAAAGCCAATACTGAGGGGATATTTAACTTATGTGAAAGAAAACTGATGACAAAGAAAATGATCAGCAGTAATCCAGCTGTAAAGAGTTCAGGTAAATTTTCCATAATCATTCCCACCTGAGTTTTTTATTATTCCGGATCTTTTGAACAACACATATATTCCAGTAGTTTGATCGGATCCTTCTTTCCCGTAACCATAAGCTTGTCTTTTGGCAGAATCAATTCTGTCGAATCAGGACTACCAATAAAATCGTTTTCTCGCTTGATTCCCAGAACGGTTACACCAGTTCTTGTTCTGATTTGTGCCTCTTTTATCGTCTTATTGGCAAGATAACTATTCGGCTTTACATCAAACCAATGAATACGAATTTCCTGAGATAAGCACTCTTCTTTTTCTTCCGTCACCGGCTGGTAATCAACACCCAACAGAATTGTCCCGATTTTTCTAGCCTCATCATCATTTAATTCAACCGAAAAAGTAGGCAGATCATCTTCCAGGTCATCAAAATGATAGATATCTCTTTGTCCATGGTAATGGGTTAAAATTATAATATTATCGCCAGAAGCCGTTGTGACCGTATGCTTCATCCCTATCCCAGGGAGATCTGATGTTTTGATTTGCATAATATCCTCCTATTAAACTCTTTATTTTAATTATTATTCTTTTTATGTATCTTATCTATTATAACATCAGGAGCAACCGCCGAAAGAACTAATTGAAATAAATTCTTATGGATCATTTTCTTGACAGAAGATATATGATAAGGGGACGTTTCAAACATCAGGGTTTTCTTTCAAAACCTGCTCCACAATCATTTTCTCTAACACCAGCACGCGTTGCTTCCGTACCAATCCCAATATGGCTGGTATCTTCTTCAATAAATTCTTTTCCCGCACGCTTCATGGCATCAAGCAAGGTCTTATCTGTATACCGTTTTGGCGGCGATGTTAAGTGATCGGCTATTTGTGATTCACCTTTATAGACTTGCCCTTCTTCCACATCTGGCAGAACATGATCTTTGTCTTTTTCTTCTTTTCCAGATTTTAACGTTCCCTGGTATTCGTCTAACAATCTTTTCCATCCCGGTTCAATAATGACTTTTCCTTTTGCCTTGAATGGATAGTCTCGCTCCCCACTTGATTCTATCACCACAATGGTTTCCGAATACTGCTGCGGACTGTCTACCGCGCATATTAAACGGACACAAACCAGTGTTAATATGTGCTGTTCATTCATTGGCAGATTCGACAGGTTTTGGCTTTTCCCAATTTCTCTAGTCGGGATTAATGCCGTATGACTTTCCACTTTTTTATCGTCTACAACCTTATCAATATTGATTTTTTCTTGTGATATACCACCTAGAAATTTGCAATAGGCTTTGGCCATTGGGACAACATCAAGCGTAGAATCTCTCATTTCACTGGTAATATACTGACTGCTCGTTCGCGGATAGGTCATTAGTTTTTTCTCGTATAGTTTTTGAACAATGTCTAATGTCTCCTGCGCCGTATATCCATAATACTGGTTGGCATCTCCCTGCAGGTCCGACAAACTATATAGCTTTGGTGGATTATTGTTCTTAATATTTTTTTCTACGCTCAATATTTTTGCATCTTGAAGGTGAGTCACAGCCTGTATTCGTTTTGCCTCATTAACATCATCGATGCGTTCGCCCTCACCGTCTAGTCCACCACATTGAAGATGAACCGTATAATAAGTCTGCTTAACAAAATTTTCAATCTGTAGATCCCGTTCAACAATCATCGCCAGTGTCGGTGTTTGAACTCGTCCAACCGTTAGCTTATTTCGGTGCAACGTTGAAAACAGTCGAGTGCCATTCATGCCAATGAGCCAGTCCGCAACCGCCCGACAATGACTGGCTTCGTGGAGGTGGTCATAGTCCTGATCAGGTTTTAAATTGCCTAATGCCTTCTCTACTTCCTGATTCTCCATTGAATCGCACCAGAGCCGTTTTACGGGCTTTTTGCATCCAGCCATGTTGTGAATCCTGCGATAGATTAATTCGCCCTCACGGTCCGCATCTGTCGCACAAATGACATATTCAATGTCGTTTCCATTCATCAGCTTTTTTAAAGTATTAAACTGACTTTTGGCTATGTCCGGTTTGGTTCTAACCTTATGTTGAATTGTTCCTGGGATTATTGGCAAGGTTTCATAAGACCAATTTTTAAGCGCCGGGTCATAGTCATCCGGATTTTTAAGTTCAACCAGATGTCCATAGCACCAGCTTATATAATACTTATCATTCTGCCAATACTGGCCTTTACTTTTTTTTACTTTTAATACCTCGGCCAAAACCTCCGCAAAGCTTTTCTTTTCCGCCACTATTAATATCAATTTATTCTCTCCTTCCAGTTAGTCTCTAGTACCTATTTGCATAATATTATTTGTTGTTTCTTCCCCCTGTACGGAATCAATTTCATACGGATGAAGATATTGCCATATAATTGTAATGGCAACGATAACAACTACGATAATTCCTGCATGAACCATGTATTCCTTCTTTCTCGATTAAGTCTCAGGCTATTGTTTTTCATTGCTGATTAAACATCATTCGCCTTTCTTGTATCTGCTTTCTAAAGACCATCGTAGCTGCTCTCCGTTTGTTTCGGAAAGCAATACCATTGCCCTTCGTGACGTTGCGTTAATAATGTCAATATGTAGTGTTAATTAGCAAATTATAAATGTCAAAAGAGCCCTGAACTAATCAAATTATTCCGGCAAACCTGGCTTTTCAATTATGGTATAATGATTAATCATTAGTCACTTTAAGGAAGCACAAACCATGGTTCATCTGGAACACTTTTCTGACCACCCGCTGGATTATATCACCGAATTCTACACCACTGAAAGAGTTCGTATTGACAGCTGTCCACATTGTTACACCCGCCATCGACTTCATCTTCATGGTATCTATCACCGGCATGTGATCTGGTATGAGGATGTCTTCTCCATTCCGGTCCAACGTCATTACTGTATTCATTGCGGTAAGACAGTCAGTGTCCTGCCTTCTTTCTGTCATCCAGGATTTCAGCTGGCGCTTCCATTTCTGCTGGAACTGCTTTGGGCCTTCTTTAACGGGGCTCATTATGCCAATACTTTAGCGCATCAGCATCGTCGCTTTATCACCCGGCGTTTTTTACTTTGTCTGAACCGGCTGATTGAATTTTTTCGCATCTGCCATGATCCTTTAATCGACTTTCCTGATTTTTGGCATAAAAAAGCCATAAAGCTTCTTGAAATGGTCTACTCGGTGGGCAAGCCCCCCATCTTCGGCAAAAGATATCACGATCATTTTAAGAAAGGATTTATGGCACATTAATTGTACCATCCTTCCGCATTTTTTTGAAGAACTATTTAGCCCACAGAGCTTTTGCTTTGCCTTTTATCCATTGATCCGTTATGCTCTATTTACTGAGTTTTATGGATCCTTAAAACCTCAATTCTTTAAAAACGGAGGTTTTTTTACAATGACTGAAAAAGACAAAGAACTGATTGCTTTATTTCGCTATGGCCTGATTGCGCCATTGCTTACGGATACCGTCTCGTCCCACGCCGCTTATCTGGATGAGATCAGTGCCAAAACCCATGATGTTCCGCATTATGGCACGCGCACCTACAACCGCAAAACCCTGCTGGAATGGCTCCGTCTGTACCGGCGTCATGGTTTTGATGCGCTCAAGCCCAAGGTTCGGACAGACAAGGGTTCTTCCCGGGCTTTATCAGCGGAATCGACTAAACTGCTCCTTACGTTACGAACGGAAAACATCCATTTATCGGTGAAGTTGTTCCATGAGTGGCTCATTCATGAAGGGCACTTCACCAGCTCTGACTGTTCCTATTCCACAGTGTATCGGCTGCTGAAAAAACATCAGCTGTTAAAGCCATCCCAGACGGATACGGCTGACCGCCGCCGTTTTGCCCATGTTGATATCAACACCCTGTGGCAGACCGATGTTTCCCACGGCCCATATCTGACTCTTAACGGTAAAAAGCGCAAAACCTATCTGATCGCTTTTATCGATGATGCTTCCCGGCGAATTACCGGGGCTCAGTTCATGCTGGCTGAAAAGAATGAAGATCTCCTTCATGTCCTTAAATCTGCTTTACTTACCTGTGGCAAGCCCACCATGCTTTATGCTGATAATGGCAAGATTTTCCGTTCTCACCAACTGAATACTTCCTGTGCCACTCTGGGCATTGCACTGGTCAATACCAGACCTTACGATCCCAAAAGCAAAGGCAAAATCGAGCGCTTTTTCAAAACCGTCCGCAGTCGTTTTTATCCGCTTTTGACGGATTCCGACCTGATGGATCTGGATGTCCTCAACCAGCGCTTTGAGGCCTGGCTGGCCCGGGATTATCATCATAAGCTTCATTCAAGTCTCAATGAAGCACCGATGGTCTTTTATATGCGGGGGAGCGACCGAATCAAACATTTCTCTGATCCCCGGATCATTGATGAAGCCTTTCTGATCCGGGCAACCAGAAAGGTCAAGTCGGATGCCACCATTTCGCTGCACAACGCCCTTTTCGAAGCTTCGCCAATGTTTATCGGCAAGAGCGTGGATATCCGCTATCCCAATGAATGCCCTGATGAGATCTATCTTTATGAAAACAGTGTCCGGATTCTTACCTGCAAAAAAGTCATCATGGCGGACAATGCCATTGCCAAACGCAATAACAATGTTATCAGCTACAGCACGTTAGGCGGTGTTCCTCATGTATAAATCATTTTTCGGGTTCCGGCAGGCACCCTTTGACAAAAGCATTGATTCATCGATGCTCTTTCAGTCCGAAGCTTACAGGGAAGTTCTGGCCCGACTGGATTATCTCAAAACCACCAAAGGTTTTGGTCTGATTACCGGTGACCCCGGGGTTGGTAAAACATCGACCCTGCGGGTCTTTGCCGACAATTTGAATCCGTCCTTATATAAGGTCATGTATTTCCCGATGTCTTCCGGAACAACTATGGACTTTTACCGGGGTCTGGCCTTTTCGCTCGGGGAACAGCCGAAATTCCGCAAAGTGGAGCTGTTCTTTCAGATTCAGAACGCGATTATCGATCTTTATGATAAGCGCCGCATCACGCCTGTCTTTATCCTCGATGAGATGCAGTCGGCTTCAGCTCAGTTTCTTCACGATCTGAGCATCATTTTTAACTTTGACATGGACAAACGCAATCCTTTTATTCTGATACTCACCGGTTTACCAACGCTGGCCAACCGCCTGGCTTTAAACCAGAACCGTTCGCTGGATCAGCGGCTGGTGACCCGTTTTCATTTTTCACCACTGACACCGGATGAGGTCAGAGACTATATCAAACACCGCTTTAAACATGCCGGTGTTTCACGAAATCTGATCAACGAGAATGCTTATGCAGCTATTTCGTCTTCGACTGGCGGTTATCCTCGATTAGTCGGCAATCTCGTTACCCAATGTCTGATTCTCGCCTTTCAAAAGCAAACTGATCTCATCGATGAAGAGATTGTTTTTGCCGCTTCGGCAGAAGCCGGGATTTAACGCCTGACAGCGTTATCTCCCTTTTTTTCTGGAAAAATGGAACGTGATTATGTGATTAAAAACGAGATTTATATTCTTAATAAGCCATTATTTTCGCATTATTTCTTCCTTTTTCATCCGATTTATTGTGACTAATTCAGTCCGAAATAATGTGAAAATTTACAATGTAGAATAATACGTGTTTAGTGTAAGCTATAAATACAGAAAGTTGCAAAAGCAAAATCCAGAGTATTGCAAGCTGCAAAATCCAGAATAATGCAAAAATCCATTGCGGGCAAAACTCAAATCAAATATCCTTGTATCTGACCAAAGAACAAGGAGGAAATGGAGAATGCTCACAATGGATCAAATACATGATATCAGATTTCGGTTTTATGAGAAAGGGGAAAATATTTCACAAATCGCTGAAGCACTGCACATGGACTGGCGGACTGTCCGCAAATATATTGATCAGACGGATTTCAACGAACCGGCACCCAGGCCGGCAGTTGAAAAAAAATTCTGTCCCAAGTTAGAACCTTATAAAGCGATCATCGATGAATGGCTGCTCAATGACAAATCTGCTCCCAGAAAACAGCGTCATACCGCCAAACGGGTGTTTGAACGTCTGCAGAAAGAAACACCCGGTTTTGACTGTTCCTATCGGACCGTTGCCAGTTATTATGCAGAAAAACACAAAGAAATTTTTAAACAGAACCCAAAAGCATTTCTGCCACTGGTACATCAACCAGGCGAAGCGCAGGTCGATTTTGGCACTGCTGAATTTTATGAAAATGGCCGCAAGCTGACCGGAAAATACCTGGAGGTCTCTTTTCCGTACAGCAACAAAGGTTATCTTCAGCTGTTCTACGGCGAAAACATGGAATGCCTGCTGGAAGGACTTGATGCCATCTTTCGGCATATCGGGTGTGTTCCGGCTGAACTCTGGTTTGACAACACAAAAGTTATTGTTACGGACATTATCCGTGGCGGTGGGCGTAAACTCACCGAAAAATTCGAGCGTTTCCGGGAACATTACGGTTTCAAGGCAGTCTTCATGAATCCAAACGAAGGCCATGAAAAAGGCAATGTTGAGAACAAGGTCGGCTATCAGCGCCGTAACTTTCTGGTGCCGGTTCCGCACTTTCTGTCACTGCCGGATTATAATCGTGGTTTGTTTAATCAATGCGAGGAGGATGCACAGCGGGATCATTACCGGTACGATGAGACGATTGAATCGCGTTTTCAGGCTGATCTGAAGGCATCGCGCGAATTGCCGTCTGTTCCTTTTAATCTTAATGGGCATAAGACCCTGAAAGCCGACAAATGGGCAAAGGTTTATCTGAATAAAGGCAGGCATGCCTATTCAGTGGCCCCTAAATATGCCCAGTGTTCGGTTCATCTGGTACTGACGTCAGCTGCTGTTATCATTCAGGATGAAAACTTTAGAGAAATCGTCCGCCATCGACGATTATACGGTGACAGCAAACAGGAACAGATGGACTGGCTGCCCTATCTGAAGCAGTTATCTCAGCGACCACGAGCGGTCAAATATTCGGGAATTTATGAAATGATGCCCGAAACCATGCGGTCTTTTTTGGCCTCCTGCTCAGACAGTGAAACCGCTCAGGTCATCAGACTGCTTTCAGAACTGACCAATCGATCCGGTTTTGAGAGCGCTCTGAATACAGTCGATCATGCCATTGCCTGTCAGGTAAAGGATGCTGACAGTCTTGCAAGTCTCTACCGGAGGCTGTATGCCGATGTTCCTGAACTTCCGGCCATGAATCTGCAGCCCGGAATTCCTCAAATGCAGCCGCTGATGCCGAATCTGGATGCTTATGACCGGCTACTTAATCAGAAGGAGGTTAGCCCCCATGCTTGACAATGAAATCTCTGAATGCTGCCGGAAACTGCGTCTCAGCCGGAACCTGGCCGAATTGGCTCAGACTGCCGAAGGTGACAGTCATCAGGAATATCTGTACCGGATTCTCAGCGAGGAACTCCAGTATCGGGAGATCTCCCGGACTGAAAAGCTGGTCAACAGTGCCGGATTCTACAGCCGTCAGACTTTTGAAGGCTACCGCTTTGACGAAATCACGCTGCCTGCGGATCTGACCCCTGAAAGCCTGAAATCACTTGCTTTTATTAATGACCACAAAAATATCATCATGTACGGCGGTACCGGAACCGGTAAAACCATGTTGTCAACCGCCCTTGGTGTGGCAGCCTGCCTTCAGGGTATACCAGTTAAATTTTTTCGAACAGCGGCACTGGTCAATAAGCTTTCTGAAGCAAAAGCAGCCGGAACATTGACTGCTTTTCTTAAAAAACTGAATAAAGCTGAGTTGCTTATTCTCGATGAATATGGCTATGTGCCGCTGGATCGGACGGGCTCCCAGCTGCTGTTTGAGATTATCTCCGACTGTTATCAGAACAGAAGTATTATTCTTAATACCAATCTGGAATTTTCCCGATGGGTCAATGTCCTTTATGATGAACAGATGACGGCTGCCATGCTGGATCGGTTGCTGCATCACTGTCATCTGATTTTATTCCCGGGTCCCAGTAACCGGATGCGAGAATCCAGCATTAATGACTTATATCGATCGATTTCGGAGAATCAGCCGAAAAACTGACAAACATTGCCTGCAATGCGGTAATTTCTGCTGAAATTGCTTTGTATTTCAGTTTGCAAAACTATGGATTTTCCAGAATGCAACATTCTGTATTTTTCACTTGCAACTTTCTGCAAAAAGAACTTGCAAAAAACAATAATACGAAAAAAGAACAGATGGTTTTAACCACCTGCTCTTATATATGCTAGGAAGTGAATTCTGTTCTGATAAATCCACCCTATATGTTTTTCTTCTGTACCTACTTTTCCTGAAATGGTACTGTACTGTTGGCATCCGCATTACTCGGTGCTGTACCCCCTTTAGGCACTAGCTGAATCTCAATGCCCTCCAGTCTCCAACCATAACCTGCTGAACCACTATCCGCACCGTTCTTCGCCCATGCCATCCAACCAATGTTTTGAACATGAGTACGGTAGTATACATCGTACTGATTGGCGGCGTTTCCAGTTAACTTGATTCTGATTCCTTCAAGTCTTAAACCTCTACCTGATGTACCTGCCATAGCGTTATCGGATACAAAAGACTGCCAACCGATGTTTTGAACATGAGTGGTGTATGTGATACCACCATCAATGGCTTCGCCTAAATCAATGTTGATGCCTTCCAGTCTTAAACTTCTACCCTCTGTACCAGACATAGAACCGTCTGCAACATAGTTCTGCCAGCCTACATTCTGAACATGAGTTCGATACTTAACTAAGTAGTCTTCACCGATGTCTACAATATCAGCGCCATCACCTGTTACGGTTACGGTATAGGTTATAATGTCACCGTACAATTCACCTGTGATTGTGGCTGTTCCGTTTTTAAGACCTGTAATGATACCATTTTTGTCTACTTTTGCGATTGTAGAGTTTGATGATGACCAGTTTACGGTTGAGGGGACGATTGGTGTTGTTCCACCGTTGTACTTATCGTTTAATTCCTGTGGGTCTGGTGAAGATTGTGGTGTTGTTTGGTAGGTTGTACCTTTGTTTAAAGTGATGCTTTCTGCTGTTTTATGCATATAATTAAGTGATAACTTAACATCGTAAGTGTTGCTGTCTACAACTGTTTTGGCGATTCGGCTGGTGGTGTTGTAGGATAGGAGTTCGGAGGTTGTCATGTCGTCGATTTTAGAATATGTTTCGTCTGAAAACATAAGTACCCATGCATTGCCGAAGTTTCCGACACCTACTCTTGTTAAAAATGAATGCGTCATTTGAATATAGTGTGCTGGAGAGGTTTCAAATGCAGTGTAAGCACTTGCCCCCGAATCTCGACCGCCAACAATGTTTTCTGTACCACTTCCTAGTTTTAAGTATTCAGATTGCCCCCAACCGCCTGCAGGGTCTCTATGACGATAAACCAAACCAATCTCTGATGCTCGATACATAGCTGACATCGTTAAGTTGGCATCTAACTGTAAAGGAACTAACCCTTTACTTTCTCTTTCAGCATTTAAAAGATTAAGCATCTCTAAACAACCGTCTGCATCGACTGATGCGACTGTTTCGTACATATTAAAACCTTCTGGATAAGATGTTGGGTAGACAGGCATTGCCATTGTCTCAATCGTACCCTCTGTATATGATTCATAAGCTGTGCCGTCTAATACAGGCAATTCCTCGGCACTTGCACTTCCCATTGTCGCAAAGAGCATTACCCCTGCAAATAAAGCGGTTATCAATTTCTTTTTCATTTCCTAGTACCTCTCTCATTTAAATTTCCTACTTGGGATCTATTAACTATTAGATGGTTTCGTAACTGGTCTTTTTATTTTCCCCTGCTGGTCTTTATCAAATGTTCAGACGCCTTTCTGATTTTCTATATACTGTTTGAGTATTCTGCCGATGTAGAGCCACTCAATCCGATACCCAAAACCATGCAATCCGAAGCTGAGAGCCACCTGTTTAAAAAATCAAATCCGCTATAGAGAGCCACTTTTGTAAGTATTAAAATGAAGATGCGGGATAACCGTTATACTTACGGAAGGAGGACATAATTATGTCCAAAGAAAAACAAATTTTGCAGCTCCGCCTTAAAGGATTCAGCCAGCGAAGAATTGCGGATACTTTAAAAGTATCCCGAAACACGGTATCCAAGGTGGTCAAAGCATGGGAAGCTCATCCAATTGATGATCCGGAGTTCCAGGCAATTGATGAATCAAAGTTACACAGCCATCTGTTTCCGGAAGAAGAAAAAATTCCAGTGATGGTACCTCCTGACTATGATTACATCCACAAAGAATTGCTGAGAAATGGGGTGACCTTAAAACTGCTGTGGGAAGAATACGTTGATACCTGTCGGCAGACAGGCAAGCCGCCTTATATGTATTCTCAATTCTGCAAGCTATATCAGGATCATGTCAGTCAGAACCGTCTAACGATGCACATTCACCATAAGCCAGGCGACAAAATCATGGTTGACTGGGCAGGCTCGACCATGCCGCTATATGATCAGGTTACGGGTGCAAGCTGCAAGGTATATCTCTTTGTTGCAACGCTGCCGTTTAGTATGTACTGTTTTGCAAGAGCCTGTCTGACGATGAAGGAAGAAGACTGGATTAATGCCCACATCAGTATGTATGACTACTTTGGAGCGTCAACACGGCTGCTCATCCCCGACAATCTGAAAGTTGGAGTGCTGAGCCATAAAAAGCATGAAGATCCAGTCATCAACCGGGCTTATCAGGAACTGGCGGATCATTATCATACGGCTCTGCTGCCAGCTCGAATCTTATCGCCAAAAGACAAAGCTGCTGTGGAGGGCTCAGTTGGTCTGCTGACCAGTCATGTAATTGGAAGACTCCGTAACCGTCAGTTTTTCAAACTGGAGGAGATGAATCAGGCGATTGATAAAGAACTGGAAGAATTCAATCATTCTGATTTTCAAAAAAAGGAGGGTTCCCGCTACTCTGTCTTCGAGGAAGAAGAACTACCCTTTATGCAGTCGCTTCCCAGATTCCCCTATGAGTTTGCCCAATGGAAAACAGCAACGGTGCAGATGAACTACCACGTTTCAATTGACCATCAGTATTATTCGACGCCGTATGAATATGTCCGAAAGAAAGTGGATCTACGTTATACCAAAAATATCATTGAAGTTTTCTACAAAGGAACCCGTCTTTGCAGTCACAAGCGGCTATACGGACGACGAGGCCAGTATTCAACTAATGTGGATCATATGCCGATCAACCACCAGCTTTACAGTGAATGGGATTCAGACCGTTTTTTAAAATGGGCCGAAGGTATTGGTCCGTCAACCAGAGAAGTGGTCCAAAAGTTGTTTGCTTCTTATCGTGTTGAAGAACAGGCTTACAAGGGGTGTCTGTCTCTGTTAAAACTGGCTGATCATTATACAAACATTCGTCTGGAAAATGCCTGCAGCGTCGCACTTGAACATATTCCCAATCCACGGTACAAGAATATTAGACTGATTCTGGAAGCAGGGCAGGATTCAGCCAGCGTTAAAAATCAAACCAAATCTGAACCATCATCTTCTGAAACGATCAACAAATATGCTTATGTTCGTGGCTCAGCTTATTATGGAGGTGACCATGATGAATAACGATACGCTAAGAAAGCTGAAACATATGCGTTTGCCGGTTTTTGCGCAAATTTACCAGGACCAGCTTGAAGATGAAATGGCCTATCTTTCAATGTCTTTTCAGGAAAGACTGGCTCTGATGGTTGATGCGGAGTTTGATTCCCGACATAATAACAATATTAAACGGCTTATCAAGGAGGCGAAATTCAACAACTCAGCAGCATTTCTTGGTAATATCGAATATCTGCCGGATCGCCATTTAAACCGTGAATTGCTGGAAAGTCTGGCCACTAATGAATACATCCGTCAGGGGCTGAACGTCATTCTTGTCGGAGCCACCGGTTGCGGAAAAACCTATATTTCCAATGCCCTCGGGGTAAACGCCTGTCAGTCCGGTTACAAGACCCGGTATATTCGTTTGCCGGATCTCTTTAGCGCCTTTGAAGCTGCCCGTATTCAGGGGAAGTATCATCATCTTCTCAATCAGTATAAAAAATGTTCTCTGATGATTCTGGATGAGTTTCTGCTTGTCCCAACTACAGATACTGAGCAGCGGGATCTTCTGGAACTTGTGGAATGTCGTTGTGATCAGGCATCCATTATTATCTGTTCACAGCTAACTGCCGAAGGCTGGCATGAACGTTTAGGTGGTGGTGCGCTGGCTGATTCAATTCTTGACCGCATTGTTCCATCTGCTTATTCAATGATTATTGATGGCGATGTTTCAATGCGCTGGCGAAAACGAACCATTAAATAATTCAACTACCAGGGAGCTATCTCTAGTGGCTCCCTCTTTCGGAGCACTGGCTCTCGATAAAAGATTACCTGGCTCTATCACAGGAGATTGGTTGGCTCTGTCGCTTCATAATATACACTGTTCGACCGCATCCAGCGTAACACCGCCGACAGTGGCGCAAAAATAACTATTTGTCCATAAAGACGGAATCCGCCGTTTCAAGGAAGGGAATTCTTTTCTCAGCAAATTTGAAGACCGGCTCTTCATGGCTTTAATCAGTTTATTGATCCCGTATTGCGGATCACAAGATACCAGCAGGTGAACATGGTCAGGCATGATTTCCAGTTCAAGGATTTCCGTTCCTGTTTCATCTGCTACTTCCTGCAAGATAACTTTCAGTCGTTCGTCTACTCCATTATTGAGTACTTTTCTTCGGTACTTCGGACAGAAGATAACATGGTACTGGCACATGACAAGGGGTCGTTTCAATTGTCATGTTTTTCTTTCAACGCCTGCTCCACAATCATTTTCCCCAGCCCCAACACCCGGCTCATTTGCCGGATACTGCTACCTGTTTCTCGGCGGATCTGTCTGATCACTCAGCCTAACTTTTGTTTTTATTTCCAGACACTCATCCTGCCCTTTCAAGATGACATGATAAAAGAGGTAGAACTTTTTTCTCGCGTCTATCTTACCATTTTTGACCTCTTCTTCCGTGTTTGCGCTAATATAACATCCTTCTAATCGCATGTTAACGAAACATCCCCAAGTCATTTTCGATAACTGAATTTTATACTCAATCTGATTTTTTCTTTGTTGTCTGTTCTTCTAATTCTATCAAAAACTTATCATAATCTGACATAAAAAGTTTATCTTGAATCACTCTATACTTTTCGAATTCTGTTTCTGCATGAAGCTTTGCAATCTCAGCCGATACTTTCCCGGCATCTTTAAGTAATCCATACTCAAAGATTTCAATAAAGCCATTTAGACGGGATTCCCAGTCTTTCATTGTAAGTGGTATGTGGCGAAATGTCATACTTTCCGCGAAGTCTAAATATGCCGAAACTATTCTCTCTAACTGACCCATTTCAAACTCCGATAAATAATTTTTAGCAATTGAAACATCAGTCTTTTTAATTTTTCCACTCGGTGCATCTGCCCATGTTGTTAACCCCATATACTCTTTTTCGCTATCTGCTCTTTCCATAATTAATTCTGCAGCGGTATGTCCATGAATGGCATAGTGCATCTTATTTTGTATCGTTGCATAAAAGCGTTTTGTTGCAGCGGCAGTCCTGTCATAATCAACGGCTGTGGCATAGAGATCTGTAACCTTTTGATAAAACTTTCTCTCGCTCACCCTTATTTCACGGACACGCTCAAGCTGTTCCTCAAAATATTTCTCAGTAAGATAGGTGCCTCGTTTTATACGTTCCACATCCATGACCCAGCCTTTAATGGTATAATCTTTAGCAATTTGATTTACCCACTTGCGAAACTGGACTGCACATTCAGAATTAACCTTAAATCCAACAGCGATGATCATCTCCAACGAATAATGATTAGTATTATAATTCTTGCCGTCCTCGGCAGTTATTCGAAATTTTCGAATAACTGAATCCTGCTGTAGTTCTGAGTCGCTAAAAATTTTCTTAATATGGTAGTTAATCGTGTTGACCTCTACATCATAAAGCGTTGCCATCATCTTCTGCGTCAGCCATATGTTCTCGTTCTCATAGCGCATTTCAAAGCTATCCTCGCTATCACCAACGGAAGCAACATAGGTAAGGTATTCAGCTGCACTAGAACGGATTGTTATTTCCTCTTTTTTCTTTTTTGGCATGGTAATCCTCCAATCGCAATTCCTAATAGACAGAAGTTGCCTTTTAAATAGCTTTCGTTAATCACAAGACCCAGCCTGCTATTAATAAAAAGGAAAGCATAGTAACAGCTGTCCATAAAATGATCCGACTTTCTCTTAAATGTCCAATCGTCTTTATTCCGATCCTAACTTGAGCCGCATTTCTACAAGCTTTCTAAATCAACTTTGCAAAAGTATTTCCAAATCAGATACAGACACATCCATCCGTTTAGAGGTTTGCTCAATTGTCAATCCCGAATCAAGAAATCGATTGATAACTGCCTTCATGTCCTCACCAACTTCTATGATGTGTCCATCAAGATCATAAAATTTTATTGAGCGTTGCCCCCACGATGCTTCCTTTACGCCGTTATCCAAATAGTTGATGTCATATCGTTTCTCAAGCTTATTGATGAAACTGTTAAAATCAGCTTCCTCAAAATATAATTCCATATTATGAGATTTATTTAAAACACTTTCTTTCGCCATCCCTATTAACCAGTCAAATTCTTGTTGTAATGATAATTCGCCAAAGGAAATATTGTTACCATAATCTTGATAAACCTCAAGTTCAAATAAATCCTGATAGAACTGTTTGGATTGATTTACGTCCTTTACAGCAATGCACACACCTTTATATTTCATCTAAGTTTCCTCCTGCTATATTAAACGGACCCGTGGCTCAAAGTAGCCAAGATTATTCACAAATAGCACAAAATAGGAAGTCATCATATCGATGATTTACATACCATTGACAATGTTTGAATTAATTCATTTTGTATTTCTCAATACTTATGAAGTTTAGAGTAATAAGAAATGGTCCTATGTCAAGATTTAGTACAAATTAAAATGAGAAATTTAATGCTGACATTTTAACCTGCAATTCGTAGTTTTTCGTTTTGCATTTTAGGGTGTGTCTGAAAAGTCAAAACACCAATTATTTTGACAAAAGCCAGATGCCAGCAATGTAAACAAAGCTACAAAACGAAGATGCCAGCTTGTCATAACGAGTCGCAACTCTACGAAAATGTTTGATTTTATTGAAAAAGCATTCAACCAGATGGCGTTCTTTATAAAGCCACCAGTCACAGTCCCAGGGTTCTTTGGTGTTTGACTTTGGCGGAATTGTATAGGTTGCACCCTGTGAAGTGATATAAGTCCGGATCTCTTTAGTTCCATAAGCTTTATCACCCAAAATGTTGGCATTTTTGATTTCAATGTTTGCCAGTAGACCAATTGCAGCGGTATTATCGCTAATCTGGCCGCCTGAAAGTTCAAAGTGAATCGGATTACCCAGAGCGTCGACGACTGCGTGAATTTTAGTCGTGTTACCGCCCCGGCTTTTACCGATGTATTGATTCACTTCTGCATTTACAGCCCCTTTTTAGCACCAGCACTGTGCTGATGCGCTTTTACAATGGTTGAATCAATGCTGAGATTTTCAAAGTCAGCATCGGTATTTAAGGCATGAAAAATATTTGCCAGTGTTTCGTCATCACGCCATTTACAGAAACGGCTGTAGACCGTTTTCCACGAACCAAAACGTTCGGGAAGATCTCGCCACGCAGCACCACTTCGCGCAATCCATAAAATTGCGTTGAAGATTAACCGATTATCTTTTGGCGGTCGACCAGTTTTCGCTTTGGGAAATAAAGCTTTAATCTGTTCCCATTGTTCGTCTGTAATTTCATAGCGTTTTGATGGCATTATCGTGCTCCCAACGTTTTGGTTTTATTTTAAAACGCATTGTGGTGATTGTAAAGATTTTGTTTTCAGACACGCCCTAGTAAAAAGTTTTTCAAAATTATCTGGTGACATATAATTACAATGGCTGTGAATACGGGTTGTATTGTAAAAGGTTTCCAGATACTCAAAGATCAACCGGTAAGCATGGTTATAATTATGGATTTTAAAGCGATTGAGCCATTCACGTTTAATGATGGCGTGAAAAGATTCGATGCAGGCATTATCCCATGGATAGGCCTTTTGGGAGTAACTTCGCTGCATTTTTGCTGTTGCTTTCTGGTATTCTTTTGAAACGTACTGACTGCCGCGATCACTGTGAATGATCAAGGGCGCATCAAGTTTACGGCGGCATTTAGCTTTATTGACGGTGTCGATTACACAGGAAACTTCCATCGTTTTTGACAGTGTCCAGGCAATGATTTTTCGAGAGTACAAATCCATGATACTGGTTAGATAAACAAATCCGTCCATTGTCCAGATATAGGTAATATCGCTGCACCAGACAGCATTGGGGCGCTCAGGATTAAATTGTTCGTCGAGGATATTTCTGAGTTTTTTACTGAAGTCAGAATCTTTAGTCGTGATTACATAGGGCTTGATCCACTGGGCCTTGATTCCCATTTCTTTCATGTATTTACCGACAGTCCGTTCGGCGATTATTTCACCGCTTTGTTTCAGTTTTTTAGCGATTTTCGGAGCGCCATAATTTTGTTTTGAGTCGTTATAAATGGTCTTTATTTTTGATTTGATAACTTCCTGTCGTATTCGGGTATTCGATGGTTTTCTGTTGATCCACGAACGATACCCGGTTCCTGATACACCCAATTTTTGCAGCATTCCGGAGACGGAAACCGGGCGCTTCTTTTGTTGAGCTGCCTCCGCCTTTTTGGTAACCTCAACATAAATTGTTTCGGTTATTTTCCCAGAATGCCGATAGCCTTTTTTAAGACATCCAATGCGTCCTGGGTATCACGCAACTCACGTTTTAATCGCGCTATTTCTTTGCTTTCGTCTGATGCATAATTACCTGAGCCACGACTTTCAATATTTCCGGTCTTTTGAAGTTCCCTGCTCCATTTTCCAAGCGTGCTGCAACCAATACCGAGATTTTCAGCGCAGCCACGTAGACCGAGTTCCTTGTGTTCTTCATAATACCGGACTGCATCCAGTTTGAATTGTTTATCATGTTGTTTTGCCATAATGAGATCCTCCTTCAGTACGATTTTTTCATCGTACCACATTTTTATTAATTTTGGATTTTCTCATTTCGATTTGTACTATTTATATTCTAGCACCAAAATAAGTTCTGAAAAAGCAGGCATCTTCGATTTTGAAAGATGCCTGCCCATTTTATAGAACAACTGCTATACAATGATTCATATTATATAAGTTTCAGTTGCTTTTCCATTTTATCAATTACATCTTTAATGTCATTTTCTAAAAAAGTATCTTGATAGTTTTCATTAACTGATTCCCAGTTCAAAGATGCGTCAGCATCAGGAATAACTATAAGTTGCTGTGTCATAGTAAAATAATTTTTCATATAGGTATCCAATTTTTTGAAATCTTGAACACTTAAATTAGTAAATAAAAATTCTGCCTGTTTAACATTGTTAAGTTGTTTGCTTATGATGCTGTTAACATCCATGGAGTTATCTGTGTAAGGATGGATTTCTCCTTCCCACAATGACTCATAGAATTGGGATTGCGAAACTGGAGAACTTGAATCAATTTTCACAACTGTTTCATAATAACCATCTATAAAATTACTGATGATTGAGACTTCTTGATAAACCTCATAGCGTTCTTCAAACAATGCAATTTTATTTTGCTGTTTTGTTGCATTTACTGAAATCAATATTGCAACAATCGATGCAAAGATTGTGATAGATGATAATACTACACTTAAAAAGCCCTGGTTATCGTTGCACAACTTTATAGCTTTAATAATAATCACACCCCTCATCTATTAAAAAATTTTATTTATCCAACGACTTCTTATGATAGTTTATTTTTCTAATTTTACCATACCATCAAAAAGAATGAAACAATCAAATATAATTTTTGTAAGACACCGGGACGCTTCGAGCATCATAATTCTCCGTTCAAATCCTGCTCCACAATCATTTTTCCCAGCCCCAGCACACGGCTCATTTCCAGGATACTACTTTCTGTTTCTCGGCAGATCTGCCTGCTCAGCTGGTTTTTTCGCATCTTCCTAGATTAGTATATTCTCTGTTTTTTGCAGAATCTCCATCAGCGGTTGATCAGACAGTAGAACAATAATTTAAAACCTCCTGCTTGTCTGGCCTTTTCAAGCTTGTCCATAAACATTAACCGCTCCTCATCATCCAGACAAATATTCCGTCAATCCTGCCCTTTCAAGATGACATGTTAAATACCGGTAGAACTTTTTTCTCGCTCCTGCCTTGCCATTTTTGTCCTCTTCTTCGATGTTTGCGTCAGTATATCATACTTCTAATCGCATGATAAACAAAACGTCCCCTCGTCATTAGATTTTAAAATGTAAAACAATTATTTCAGAACCGGTTAGTTCTTGTTACCGGTTCTTTTTATTTTTTGTGGCACCCTATAGTTGAGCGCTTACTTTGTTTTCTGTATGACGTATTAAATCTTATAGAATATTGTTTATAACATATCTAGAAATATAACTTAAATTTCTTAGTGAGTTATTGTTTTCTTTTAGCAACTCCTTTAAATGAACCGCATCATCAAAATCTTCACCAATAACATTAATAATTCTCTGAATATCTCTATCATAAATACCTAGATCAAGCAGCATTCTTTTCTGCTTAGAATTAGTAAAATATATTACTTCAATAGAATGTAAAACTTTCTCCTCTATATTTCTTATTAGTGCTTCTTCAACATTCTTTTTTTCTAAGAAGAATTTAATCAACTGAACCTTTGAATAGAATCCATATTCTATATAACTATTTTTCAACCTTATTACCGTTGAAATTATATAATCAATATTATAACTACGAGAATTTACTATTGCTGCTTCAATAATACCTTTGATTCTTAAACGTTGTTTATTAATCAATTTGTTTATCAAAGTAACTTCTAACTTATTCTTTTTACCTTCGATTATTTCATAAAGTATTCTTATCAGAGAAAATCTTCCTCTTGTATCATTCTCATTCAAATTACGTAATTCATCTAATAAGGCATTTTCCTTTTGTTTAAAATTATCATATACATACTTAACTGTTGAAAATCTAGGTGAACCACCTATGTTTTCCACGTACTCCTCATAGGTTATTCCTAACTCATTGATGAAGTCTATAAAAACTCTGTGTTGCTCATAATTCCCATTTTGAATATCGACATCAATACTATCATCTGTTATTTCGAACTTAATACTTATCGAAGCATCACTCTTTATGTAATCTTGGTCGTTCGGTCCCCTCAGATAATACGCTTTACCTAAATAGTGTTTGTTTAATCGACCTGTTCTACCAACAAGGTTGTAAAAATCAAACGCAGTAAACGCATTTCCATTTCTTCGTCCAGCTCTTGAAGGTTCTGTTATGATGACATTTTTTGAAGTAGTATTTACACCTTCTAATAATGTTGAAGTACACAAAAGATTAGTATAATTATCTTCATTATTGAAAAGTTCCATCTGTAATTGCCTTATACCCATTGGTAATTGTCCATTATGGACAAGAAATCCTTTTCGAAGAGCCTTTATAACATACCATTCTGGATGGATTTCATCTTCAACCCATTTAATAAAAGACATAATGCTTTGACTAATTTCTTCAAAATCATCTAAATCCGACAACATATCATTCACAAACTTCGACATTGATACAACAGTTGGAAAATATACCAGAGTCTTCTGGCAATCACAATGCTCTCTTAGAATCCTTAATGTTTCAGGGAATCTATCATTATTGTTTAGAATATCGATGGTTTGAACATCATTAACAACAGGCGAAAAAGACGACCTTATAAAAACAGGGCTTTTCTCAAGTTTTTCAATATCTTCCACCATTCCAATAAACGGAGCCAACAATACATATTTCCAAGACTTACCAGCCAATCTTAAATATGCAAGATTAAGAATCAATACTCTATCATCATCTAAATCCTTTTTAAGTTTATATACCTCATCAATAACTAAAAAATCTATCTCTTCAAGTTTAGTATACATACGTTCGTTAACTACTTTATCATGTGTCAATATAAAAATATTTTTACCATTAAAATCATATTGCTTTTCTTCATCAATATTTATATATACTTTATATTCTGAAAACTTATCAGAATACTTCTTAATTATCCTTTTTAAATATTCATCTACCAATGCTAGTGTCGGTACAATTAATACAATATTACTCGGTTTCTCTCGAACAATATACTCGAATACAGAAAACGTCTTTCCAAAACTAGTCGGAGCACTCAAAATTGTAGCATCTTTCTCCTTAATTGTATTCACTATATCCAATTGATCAGGATGCAACGAAATACTAGAATCTAAATGAGATAAAGCAAATGAATTGTAAACAAGCGAATCAAACGAATATTTTCTTGAATAAACAGTCAAATCTACAGCAAATAGACTATCCGCCATTCTTCTAGCTAACTCCGTTGAATTAGCTGAAGCATCTAAGTCCCGAATTAAATTTTCCCTAACTACATCAATAGGTTTAACTCTACCTGCTTCGCTCATAATACTCACTCCTTTCACGAATCATTCCTGTAAATATTGAAACAAACTTGCTTTTATCAATAATAGGCAGTGAAATAAAATAATATTTCGTTTCCATATCAAATAACTTATCCATAGAAACTTTATCAAGCATCTTCATTATATCATCACACTCTGTTTCTTTCCCGTGTGCGAGGAAAACAGGCACTCCGATACACTCAATATCTGCCTCTTTTACAAACTCATGAAAATCTATACAAAGTTCAGCGACATCACCGTATTTCTCTAAAAAGCAATTAAGGTTAGATCTTAATATACGATTGCTTAATACGAGCATAAACTCAGACTCTATTTGCTCTTCATAATCCTTTAGTGATTTATTCAGAAGAGCAATACCATTTGTCATATTCTTAGATAATTTGGATTCACCAAATAATAGCATATTCTTTTCACTTGAAAAGTAAAGTGCATCTATACCATAAATACTCATATTGTAATCTGTTGCTAAACTTAACTTTGGTATAATACAATCAAAATCGAAGTAGTCCCACAGTATAGATGAAAAAATGTACTCACCAATCTTACCTATTTTATCAAGCCTTATTGTAATATTTCCAATTTCATTTCTATCATGTTCATACTCATTCAGTAAAATATCTACAATTTCCTCCGTTAACTCTTCAATAGTCATCATTGTATTTTCCTGATCAATGTAATATAGTAAATTCTTATATAATGTTGTATAGTTCAGGCGATTTGGGGTAAACGTTATAGACTTGTTATTCTCTGCGTATCTTAATATCCTCTGATCATCGAAGAAAAAGTTAAATAATTCCTCATAAAATGATTCTTCAGTGATATTAATATGGATGAAAGAACATTTTTCACCCAACTCATGAACATTAAAATCATGAAAACTATTTACTTGAACATTATCACTCGATAAAGTCCGTATAATGGTGTAAAAAGAAAATGAGCCAAGAGCTCAAACCTCGGTTAAAATAAAAGTACCACCCAATACCTAATCGAGGAGATGAACAAATGGCTCAATTAAATATTACACTGGACACAGAACTTTTGCACGGACTTTTTACAAAAGATTCCCGGGATGAGGCTTTTTCAAAGCTTCTGGAAACAATTCTTAACCAGGTGCTTGTAGCGCAATCGGCTGAGCAACTTGGTGCTGAACGCTATGAGCGATGCGAGGATCGGACAGCTTACCGTAACGGTTTTAGGGATCGTGAATTAACAACGCGAATCGGTGGTATCACCCTGCGGATCCCTCGTCATCGTAACGGCGAATTCAGCACGACGATGTTTCAGCGCTACCAGCGGAGCGAGCAGGCTCTGATGCTGGCAATGATCGAAATGGTCATTAATGGGGTTTCAACCCGCAAAATCGAAAACATTACAGAAGAACTTTGTGGCCAGAGCTTTTCAAAATCAACAGTTTCAAAGCTGTGTGAAAATCTGGATCCGGTAGTAAACGGTTTTCGTAACCGAACGCTTGAAAAGCATTATCCATTTATAATTGTGGATGCTTTATATCTCAAAGTTCGCGAAGACAGCAGAGTCCGGTCAAAAGGTCTATTGGTAGCAACCGCAGTCAACGAAAATGGCAATCGTGAAGTAATTGGTTTTCAGCTGAATGATACCGAAACAGAATCAAGCTGGGGAGATTTTTTTCAAAATCTCAAAGAGCGTGGTCTGACAGCCGTTGATCTGATAGTATCCGATAATCACAAAGGACTTGTAAATGCGATTAAAAAACATTTTCAGGGATCCACCTGGCAGAGATGCCAGACACATTTCTCAAGAAATGTACTGGATAAAACGCCCAAAAATCAGCAGTCCGAATTGAAATCCTATCTGAAACGCATCTACAATGCAGTAAATATTGAAGATGCCCGCAACCTGCTGAAAGACACACTGAGACATTTTGAATCCAAAGCACCAAAAGCGATTGAAATACTCGAAGAAGGTTTTGATGATGTGATGGCTGTAATGAGTCTTCCTGAGAAATACCGGAAAAGACTGCGCACAACCAACAGTATCGAACGACTCAACGAGGAAATCAGGCGTCGTGATCGCGTGATCCGCATTTATCCCAACGAAAAATCGGTTATCCGTTTACTGGGTGCGCTGCTTATGGAACAGGATGAAAAATGGTCTTCCGGCAGAAAATATCTGGATATGCAGGATTACTATGAATTTTTAAAAGAACAGACGGCTGCTGTTTCATCAGCAGCCTAGTTAAACCCACCGAGGTTTTTACACACTATTTTGGACTTGACTTTATCACTCATAATTATCACTCCTAACGTCATAGAATATAGTAACATATAAAAACATAATGAAATAGAGAACGAGTGTTTCCTTTAATTTCTATTAATACAAATTAAGAAATTATAAATGTCAACGCCAAGTCGAAAATGTTCGATATTTCAGACAACACTATAAGTACTACAATTCTATCGTAGCCAAGATAATCCTTCATATCTTTTTCTGCTACTTAAAATTTCACTGTGTCTATCTACAACATACTACCTGCGGAAATCATGATTATCAATTTTCTTCGTATACTTATTAAATAATAGCTTACCAACTTCTTTACATCCCAAATTAGTCGGAAAGTTAATCAAAACCATATTACCCCCATCTTATTTAACAATCATTAAAATCAAAGTCAAGAATTATTTCTATTTTGTTTTATCTTTTTACATAAAATCACCTTCAAAAACATTTTTAGTATGCTCTATAACAAACGCAAAAAACGCTTTAAAATATGAATTGCATTCAGGATGTTTAATTTTATAATTAATGGTGCCAATAAATGCAATAATCCCAAATCCCAAAAATAACATAGCCTTATCATTATTTCTCCTTAAAACAGGGTGCTATTTGCACCCTGATAAATCTTAATCAGCAAAGACTATTGCTTCAGCACATATTATTTCTTTGACGACTTTTGTATTGCATTCAAGGGTACCCAAATGTTGTTATGTAAATAAGTCAGAAGAAAACTTACATACACAAATTAAAAACAAACAATTTGTTGAAGTAGTTGATATTTGCACGGATAAAAGAATGACGATAAATAAAGATTACATAATTTATTTTTTCGATGCAACCATATATGACTTTGAAAATGTATTTAATACAGTTTGGTTGAAGGGTTAAGTGTGATGATTATGGGTATTTGAATTAAATCAAGACCGGCTTTTACACCGGTCTTTTTTTATTGATTAATCTTCTTTTCTGGATAGGCAAGTGACGACTTCTACGTGCCCGGTATGGGGAAACATATCGACACATTTCACCTTATCGACCCTATATCCAGCTTCCACAAAAAAGGGCAGATCCCTGGCTAACGAAGTCGCTTTACAGGAGACATAGATAAATTTCTCCGGTTTGAAATCAATAATTTTAAAGATCGCTTTTGGATGAATTCCGTCTCTGGGCGGATCAAGGATAATAACATCCGCCTTATCATTTAGCTTCTCCACTTCCGTTAAGACATCGCCCGCCATAAATTCACAATTAGTCAGGCCATTTTTCACCGCATTAACTTTTGCTGCTTCCACCGCTTCTTCAACCAGCTCAATTCCAATGACCTTTTTAGCAACTGGTGCCAATACCTGGGCAATTGTTCCGGTTCCACAGTAAAGGTCATAGATAACCTCATTCTGTTCGCTCCCAACATAATCTCGCACTACTGAATACAGTTTTTCCGCGCCCAGGGTATTGGTCTGAAAAAAGGAAAAACTGGTGATCTCAAAAGTCAGACCAAGGATTACATCTTCAATTCTATCTTCTCCGTATAATACTTTTGAGCTTTCAGCTTTAACCACATCAGCTACTCCATCATTTCTCGTATGCAAAATTCCCCTGATTTGACCACTCAGAGACAAATCAAGCAAGCACTTAATAAAATCCTCTTCCGCCAAGTCGCCCTGCGAGGTTGTTGCCAGATTAATCAGAATATCCCCTGTTCTTTTTCCTTTTCTGACAACCAGATGACGTAAAAAGCCTTCATGAGTCCGTTTATGAAAATAGGTGGTCCAATTTTCTCTGAAAAATCCCAGCACTGCCTCCTGAATCATATTAAAATCAGCATCTGTCAACTGGCATGAGCTGGTCTCTACAATATTATAAAAACTCCCCTGCTCATGCATCCCCAGCATCAGCGGACCATCTTTTTCATTATCCCCAAAGGAATATTCCATTTTATTGCGGTAACCAAAAACCTCCGGGCTTTCAACAATACCTTCATATGAAAAACCCTCAATCCCTCCCTTTTGGAGCAGATTTAAGACATAATCTTCTTTTAGTTTCAGCTGCTCCTGATAAGGAATGGTTTGATAGCTGCATCCGCCGCATTTATCAAATACCTGGCAGACGGCTTCTATTTCAGCAGATGACTTTTTAACAACTTCAATCACCCGACCTTCGTAACGCTTTCGTTTCTTGACAATATCTGCCCGCACTCTTTGTCCCGGGACAACATTTTTGAATACTACCTTTTTATCCTGATAAGTACCATAGGCCTTGCCAGGAAATAAATGGTCTTCAATTTCTATCTCAACATTTTCAATTCTTTTCAAAATAATCTCCTTAAATTTCATTCCGGGAAATTATATCACATCAATCCTCGTTCTGCTTATTAATTTGCAAAACTATAGGCTTTAAGCAGGTAAATTAAATTTTTCCGACAAAATAAAAGCAGCTTTTCCAGCTGCCATTAAAATTATGCTAACCAATTAATTTGCGTAGTAATTAAGTTTTTCCATCAGGGTTCCTTTACTTTGTAATCCAACAATGGTTTCTACCACTTGACCATTTTTGAAAATTTTCATTGTCGGAACACTCATAACCCGATATTCCTGTGCCAGATTCTGATTCTGATCAATATCAATTTTATAAATACTGGCCTTGTCGCCAATTTCTGCCGAAATATCTTCGAGTACGGGTGCCAACGCTTTACATGGACCGCACCAGCTTGCAAAAAAATCTACCAGTGCCACACCACTTCCATTGATTACCAGTTCCGTAAATTCAGCCTGATCTAACATCTTTGCCATTTTTTATTCCTCCTTGATTTATGATAAATGTTTTTTGTTAACTATTTCAGCCAGCACTTTTAACTCAGCCAGCTTTTCTTCATTTTCAAGCACGGCTACCTCATCAGTATGAGAAAACTTGACAAATCCCAATTCGTTACAATTTAAATAACGCTTGTAAAACTCTAAAGTATTTTCAATTGCCTGAAACTGACGCCCATATTTAGGGGCACCACCCACACCAATGACAACCAGATCTTTGTTTTTAATAATCGATCTATCTTCCAGGTTATATAAAACCTGGGTTCGATCAATCAAGGTTTTGATTTTTGACGGAAATGCACTAAAATAAACCGGAGTCGCAATCACAAACAGATCACTTTTTTCGATTTTCTCGTAGATGTCTTTCATCGCATCATCCTTGATCACACATTCACCCTGATGTCTAAGACAATAATCACAAGCCAGGCAGTGCCTGATTTCTACCTTATTCACATTGATATTTTCCACTGAATGTTTTCCTTCAATCTGATCCAGAAAAAAATCCATTGCTTTCTGAGTATGCTTGCCATTTCGGTGACTACCCATAATTGTTACAATATTCATCATTCTATCCTCCCCTTAAAAGCGGTCATGAACTAAAACGGTCTACATCATTATACCCGTTTTATTTAGATTATAACAGATTCGATTTGCATGACTATTATTTAATTAGTTGTTGTCCAAATTAAATACTTAAGCGCGCTTGCATTATTCTCTCTGGATTTATGGAGTCGAAAAATGTTGCCGAGCACTCGGTCTTCGCTTCGCTATGACCTCATCGCGGGCTTCGCCCGCCGCAAAAAAAGACAGTCTATATTAATTTTTAATCTGCTATCTCCAATTGTCTACAGAGTGCGAAAAATGTTGCCGAGCACTCGGTCTTCGCTTCGCTGCGACCTCGTCGCGGGCTTCGCCCGCTGCAAAAAAAGACAAAGAAATAAAATGCTTAAGCGAGCTTGCATTTTATTTCTTTGTCTTTTTTTGCGCCCGGCTTCATTTTTCGCGCAAGAAAAAAACCGAAGCTGTGTGAAGGGCTTTCGGCTTTTTCTAAAAACTTTGAAAGAGGGTAACTTGTTATGGTTAAATAGTACCCTAGTAACCTTAATATTATCTTAATGCTGTCATATTTTGACCTGTTTTTTCAATAACTCATAGAAATTACTGGAGCATTGCACTTTAGCAGAACAATTTTTTCCCTTTTCTTTATAGTAAACAACATACTTCCTTTTTCCCGGAATATTGATAAGGGTAAAATTCTTTACACTCCCCTCGACTTTTTTTGAACGGTCTCCGGCTTCAATATCAGTCACTGTTGCTAGATCAATCTCTGCCACAATCTTTTTCCAGAAAAAAATCTTACGCTCAATAATTAAGCGGTTATGGGTTAATAACATTTCAAAACTGGTTGTTATAAAACGTAATGAAATAATAAATGCAGTCATCATCACTGCCAGACTGATTACACCAATAATCATCTTTAACTGTTCATCTGTAACATAGCTAATCAGCCGATTATAGCCTACAGTATAACCAACTACTAAAATCAGCACCACTGCCATTGCCGGTAAACTCAGCTGCTTGCTTTCCAGTGTTTCACGCGCTTTAACTGCCATATTGCCTCCTAAAAGCCTTTTTTTCATTATACCCCAATAAACGCATAAAAAAAAGAGCCGAAGCCCTTCTTTTCTTATTCTTCCGGCGAAAAATCTTCTTTTCCAACACCGCACAATGGGCATACCCAATCGTCGGGAAGATCAGCAAATGCTGTTCCTGGTTCAATTCCTCCATCCGAATCGCCGAGTTCCGGATCATAAACATAACCACAAATATCACATACGTATTTCTGCATATTATCCTCCTGTTCACACATTGTTGTGTTCATTATCGCTACTCTAAATTTTACCCTCAATTTTGATAATCAAACACATTTATATAAATTTATTTCTAGTCGTTTTTTACAAAAAAGAGAAAGACATTCTCAGAAATAAATCTGAGAATGTCCTCGTTTTCAAAAATAACTATGCTTGAACAATTGCTTCTACTGGACACTGTTCTGCGCAAGCGCCACAGTCTGTACAAGCAGCTGCATCAATCACATAAATATCGCCTTCTGAGATTGCTTCCACTGGACATTCGTCGATGCAAGAACCACAAGCGATACATTCATCTGTAATTTTGTAAGCCATTCTGATCTCCTCCTTATATCATTTATAACTAATTTCATTATAGCGGAATTTTCATGAAAATCAAGATGCTTATTTGTCTTTTTTGCTTTTTTGTTTGTTTTTTTCTCTGCTTTTAACCTGAATTTCCTCAAGCCGGTATTTTTTCACCTCGGTTTCGTCTTTTTCTGTTTGAATTTTAACAAAAACGGTTTCTTCCAGAATACTCAGTTTAAAGACTTCCCCTTCACCATCGGTTGTTATGACCTTATGACCAACTTTAGGCAATTTTTTAGAAACTGATTCATAAAACTCCTGTTCATAAGTCAGACAACATAAGAGCCTTCCACAGATTCCCGAAATTTTCGTAGAATTCAGCGACAAGTTCTGTTCTTTAGCCATCTTAATAGATACGGGTGTGAAATCACCAAGCCATTGGGCACAGCAGGTTGTCCGTCCGCAAACACCTAAGCCCTTAAATAATTTGGCTTCGTCACGAACCCCAATTTGTCTCAGCTCAATCCGCACTCTAAATACAGCCGCTAAGTCCTTGACCAGTTCTCTAAAGTCTACTCGACCATCAGCGGTAAAATAAAAAATCGCTTTCTTTTGGTCAAAGGTATATTCCACATCGATCAGTTTCATATCAAGGTTGTGTTTTTGAGATTTTGCGACAAATATTTCTTTTGCCGCTTCTTCTTTTTCCTTAAGTTTGTTGAACTCGATTGTATCCTCTTCTGTGGCTCTTCTGATGACTGGTTTCACCGGAGCCACCATCTCTTCTTCATCTATCTCTCTTGCCGTTAAGGCAATTTCACCGTATTCAATCCCTCTGACCGTTTCCACAATGACCGGATCAAACTGATCAAAAACTATATCAAGGGGATCAAAATAATAAATCTTCCCCACCTTTTTAAATCGTACACCGACGACTGACTTTCCCATTTATTTATCCTTTCTGGATTTTAATCATCTGAATCAGGGTCTTCTCCCATTGCAGACTCAGATTTACATTATATTGCATCCGATCCATCATTTCAAACAATGTTTGGATGATTTCATCAATTTTTTCTTCTCTTAGAATTTTTTCAAAGGCCTGATGTACCTTCCCCGGTTCGTTCCCTTCTGGAAGCGGGCTTCCTTTTTTATATAACGAAAGCTCATAGAACCAGCGGATCAGGAAATCAAGCATTTCTATGCATTTATTTTTGTCACTGCCCATTCGCTCTGAAAGTGTGAAGATTTTTAAAAGATCCCCTCTTAATAAAGAATATAGTTCCCTAAGAATCGAAACCCGTTCTTCCAAAATACCAGGGTTATTCAAAAAATAAAGGGCTTTTTCTATTGAACCTGCAGCGGGACCCAAAACCGATTCAATTTCACTTTCCGAAAAGCTGCCCTCGCTTAATAAAATCCTTTTGATTTCTGTCGGAGCCAGGGGCTTAAAATGATAGACCTGACAGCGGGAACGAATCGTTGACAAAAGCTGTTTTGGTGTCTCAGTAAGCAGAATAAACAGATTATAGTACAACGGTTCTTCCAACGATTTTAATAAACTATTCTGTGCCTCGACAGTCATTCTAGCGGCATCATCAATAATGATAATCCGCTTATCCCCGGAGTAGGGTTTAACTGAAAGCTCATTAATCATCGCTCTCACCTGAGCTATTTTAATGGTAGCACCTTCTGCACTGATTTCCATTAAGTCGGGATAATTCCCATTAGCTAACTGTTTGCAGGAAGGACATGTATAACAGGGCTTTTCCTCACCCTGACATAACATCATTGCCGCAAACATCTTGGCTGTTTTTCTTTTGCCGATACCCGATATTCCGGTAAAAAGATATGCATGGGAGACACTGTCTTCCTGAATCTGCTTTTTAAGGGCTTCGAGAATCTGATTATGTCCAATCACTCTATCCATTATTTCACTCATCAGTTATAAATCTCGTCCTCAAAGGCCAGGCTGAGATCTTCATCCAGTTCTTCATTGAATTTCTGAAAATCGAGTAATTTCATCGATTTTAAATACTGACTCTCCTTGACCAGAATTTCAATATGTTCTTCCCTGATATCACCCATAAAGATTTCCCGAATCGGACCGCTGCCAAAGCCTTTTTCGGCCGCGATTGCCTCAATCCCATGGGCCTTCAGAAACTCTCTAATTTCCTGAAACTCCTGCTCATCATCTGCCATTTTTAAATAAGTAAACTGATCATTTGTCATCTTGTCATGTCCTCTTTTCAAAAACTGCCTGTCTGATTTCTGCCTGAATATCATCAATGCTTCTTAAGGTCTCATTTTCAACACATTTTATCTCAATCCAGTGATACTGATCAATCAGCTCAAGCGCACTGGTATAGGCATCAACAAGATGCTGACTGCTTTTCTCATGAATATCTTTAGTCATGGTCCCGGTAATTTTGTTTTTCCGGTTTTTCATTAACTGCTGATTGATTTCCGGAGGAATATTTAGAAAAAATACCTGGTCTGGCACTGGCAGAGAGAAGAGATTAAATTCATAATCCCAAAGCCAGTCGAGAAACTTCTTCTTTTCCGCCTGATCTTTTATTTTTCCTGCCTGATGAACCATATTAGAGGTCGTGTAGCGGTCTGCCAGCACAATTCCCCCATCATTTAAAAACTC
The DNA here is from genome assembly GCA_030586155.1 of Eubacteriaceae bacterium ES3. Classification (NCBI taxonomy): domain Bacteria; kingdom Bacillati; phylum Bacillota; class Clostridia; order Eubacteriales; family Eubacteriaceae; species Eubacteriaceae bacterium ES3. The sequence goes on from CP130741.1 coordinate 3,367,708, forward strand.
CTCGTAATCGGTCTTATATGAAGCATAGCGGTCCGCTGTATAAAAAGTGGAAGCCACATAAGGGCTGATACTCTCTGGATCATCTCCAAATGCCCCGCTCAAGTATAATTTTACCATAGCTGAAGATTCTTTTTCATATCTGGGATAAGAAATTTTTAAAACCTTCTCACCTTTATCTTTCAGATGCTGGTACAGTAATTCCGTGTGGGTCTGTTTGCCACTTCCGTCTACCCCTTCAATAACGATCAGACGGCCCATTTTATTTTCTTTCATAGCTCTTCCTTAATGACCAGAAACTTTTCTTCTGAATCTATTCCAACTACTCCCACTCCAGCGTCCAATAGCCTTTGGATCTCTTCAATAATTGCCTCGGTTATTCGACATCCCGGAATCAATATTGGAATTCCCGGAGGATATGGAATAATGAAATCAGCGGCTATCTGGCCAACCGACTTTTTGAAAACGGTTTTTTCCTTTTTATCTGTCCATAAAGCTTCCCATAAGGGCTTTTCTAAAATGGGTTCATTTATCTTCATCACCTGATAGGACTTTGGTCCATCGGATTTCCCCAAAACTCGGTTCAAACTTGCAATCGCAGCTGTCATCTTATCAATATCACTGCTGGTGGTTTCAAGACCAGTCATCAAAAGTATTGATTGCTCATCAGTCATTTCACACTGGATAGCAAATTCATCTCTGAGAATTTTTTCCAGCTCACAGCCATTGGCCTTTCCAGTCGAAAACAGCCACTTACTGTAATCATAAAGTGCATCACCACTATCATAAAGCCTGATCATAGCATCATCTGGCTGATTTTTAATGAGTTCCCGATGCTTCTTTCGGATCATTTCAAAAACAGCGGCCCCCTTTGCGTGGGCTGAATCAGTCGCTTCCTCTACAGAAATCATTAGCGGATAACTGGGAGATGAACTCTGCAGGACTGATAAAAACATCTGTACCCGGTCCCAATTCATTAGCTTTCCCTGTCCATGAATCAGTGCTGACTGTGTAAGTGACCCTAACACCTTATGGGTAGACTGAATTACCAGATCGGCACCTGCTTCCAATGCAGTTTGGGGATAGCCCTTGGCAAAAGTAAATTGCGCACCATGGGCTTCATCAACGATCAGGATTTTACCCTGCTGATGTAAAATTTCAGCAATCTTATTAAGCTCACAAACCGTTCCGTAGTAAGTGGGACTGACAACCACCAACCCTTTTACTGATGGATAAGCTTTAAGCCCGGCAGCGACCGCTTCTGGACTGATCTCCCTGGCAAAACCAAGTTCATCATCAAGAATCGGTGTGATAAAACGGGGCTTTATCCGCCCCAATGCCAAAGCACCAAAAACTGAGCGGTGGCAGTTAAGACTGACCAGAAGCTCTTCGCCCGGCTGACAGGTCGCCAGCATAGCGCACTGAAGTCCTGCCGTACTGCCATTAACAAGAACTGCAGTTACCTGACTTTTGTAAATTGAAGCCAGTTTTCTTTCAAGTTCTTTAATAATTCCTTTCGCATCATGGAGGTTATCGGCTCCGGGAATTTCGGTAATATCCAGATCATACAAATCAGAATATGCTTTTCTGCCTTTATGACCAGGCATATGAAAACGCCCGGAAGGTTCCAGTTTAACCTTCATTAATTGCTCTCTTAAGATACTTTTTTTCATGTTTCTATTCTAACATAAACCGGTTAAAACCCAAGTTTATTTTTAATTTCCCTTTAAACTTCCTGAGCTTTATTATATAATAATTTGGCAAATCTTAAGCAAGGAGAAAACAATGACCGCAAAAAAAATAACACCAATTGTAATGGAGAATTTTGAAAGTGAAGTACTGTCTCATAAGGGTCCAGTAATGCTTGATTTCTGGGCAGAATGGTGCGGACCATGCAAAGGCTTATCGCCGGTACTCGATGAGATTGCAGACGAACTTCCTTCAAATATGAAAGTCTGCAAAACCAATGTGGATGAAAACCAGGCACTGGCCCAGCAATTCCGGGTAATGAGTATTCCCACAGTAATCTTTTTTAAAGATGGTGAAGTGGTCAATCGCTTCGTTGGCGTTCGCGATAAACAGGATTATATTGAAATGATGCAGTCACTATAGACTTCCTATTAAAAAAGGCCGGGCCATAAGCCCGGTCTTTTTTTATGAAACTTTTCCGCCGGAAGGGATACCATCGACAGTTACCAGTGACAGTTTTTTGCCTTTGGTCGCAGCCAGAATCATCCCGTTGGAGGTCACTCCTCTAAGTTCTACCGGTTTTAAATTAGCCACCAGAATGACAATTTTTCCCACCAGTTCTTCGGGTTTGTAGTATTTGGCAATTCCCGAAACCACCTGGCGTTCTTCCTGTCCAACTTTAAGTTTTAAAACCAGCAAGCGGTCAGCGTCCGGATGGGGCTCACAGGCTACCACTTCGGCTACCCGCAGCTGAACTTTTGCAAAATCATCGATTGTAATCAGGCCTTCTGGAAGCTCCTGTTTTTCTTTCTGATCCTGTTTTTTATCTTGGGACTTTTTGTCGTTTTGTGGTTTTTCTTCCTTTTTGATTTCAATTCTCGGAAATAAGGGTTCGCATCGGCTAACCGAAATACCTTCCGGATAAGCTCCAAATTTTTGAATACTTTCCCAGGTTAATAAATCCTCTGGACAGTTTAACTGCTGACCCATTTTTTTCGCTGTTGCCGGCATAGATGACGCAATAAGAACAGTAACAATTCGTAAACATTCGGTCAGGTTATACATTACCATTGCCAGTCGAGCCTGTTTTTCAGGATCTTTTCCAAGAATCCAGGGCTGGGTTTCATCAATATATTTATTACTTCGAGAAACCAGTTTCCAGATTTCTTCAAGGGCCCGGCTGAAATCCAGCTTATTCATATAATCTTCCACATTTTTAGGGGTATTGACTGCCAGTTCAATCAGTTCCTGATCAAATTCTCCTGCTTCCTTTTGAGATGGAATTACACCGTTAAAATACTTTTCTGTCATTGCCAGGGTTCGGCTTAAGAGGTTGCCCAAATCGTTGGCAAGGTCAGAGTTAATATGGCTAACCAGTAAATCCTCGTTATAAATACCATCAGCTCCATAGCTCATTTCACGCAGGACATGGTAACGCAAAGCATCAACGCCGTATTTCTCAACCAGCACCACAGGATCAACCACATTTCCCACTGATTTGGACATTTTCCCACCTTTTAAAAGAATCCAGCCGTGACCGTAGACTTTTTTAGGTAAAGGCAGTTCCAGCGCCATTAAAATGATTGGCCAGTAAATAGTATGGAAACGGATAATATCTTTACCAACCAGGTGAACATCTGCCGGCCAGAATTTATCCATCAGATCCGGTTTATCATTTAGATAGCCCAAGGCTGAAATATAATTTGGCAGAGCGTCAATCCAGACATAAACCACATGGCCCGGATCAAAGTCTACCGGTACACCCCAGGAAAAGGAAGTTCTGGATACACAAAGATCCTGCAGACCGGGCTTGATGAAGTTATTGATCATCTCATTCTTTCGCGATTCAGGTTGAATGAAATCTGGATTCTCTTCAATATAGGCTAGAAGGCGATCCGCATATTTTGACATTTTAAAAAAGTAAGCTTCTTCCGATGCTTTATCCACAGGTCGTCCACAATCCGGGCATTTTCCATCCACTAACTGGCTGTCAGTCCAGAAGGATTCACATGGTGTACAATAAAGGCCCTCATAGCTGGACTTGTAAATATCACCCTTTTCGTAGAGTTTTTTGAATATTTTCTGGATTGTCTTTTCATGTTCCGGGTCAGTTGTGCGGATAAACTGGTCATAATCGATATCCATAGTTTTCCACAGACTCTTGATGCCATCCACAATATTATCAACATAAGCCTTAGGGGTAACACCTGCTTCCTCTGCGACTTTCTGAATTTTTTGACCATGTTCATCAGTTCCGGTTAAAAAATAAGTTTGATAACCCAACTGTTTTTTAAAACGGGTAATGGTATCAGCTGCCACCGTTGTATAGGTGTGTCCGATATGTAAATTCCCACTGGGGTAATAAATAGGTGTTGTAATATAAAACGTTTTTTCTGACATAGTTACTCCTTTTACTGAATTACTAATAGTTTTTAAAATTTCAGACCTTTATTTTCTGATAGACATCTCTTCTGGAAATTCCCCGATCTTTAGCCACCTGTTTCATTGCTTCTTTCTCGGTCACGCCCTGCTTTAAGTAATGATTCATATGCTCTTCTAACGATAATTCCATCCAATTTTCTTCCAGCACATCTTCTGCTTCATCAGAGGTTTTTCCTTCAATACAAAGAACAAACTCGCCGCGGGGACTATTTTCCCTGAAATAAAGGGCCTGTTTTTCGATACTTGCATATCTGGTTTCTTCATAGCGTTTGGTAATTTCACGGGAGATACTCATCATCCGATGAGCAAGCCCTTCTTTTACAAGCGCTTCCAGGGTTTTTGTCAGCCGATGGGGGGACTCATAGAGAATCACGGTATCTGGGGATTTTTTAATCCGTTCAATGCCTTCACGGTATGCCTTATTTTCTTTATCCAGAAATCCCAGAAACAAGAACCTGCGGGTATCAAGTCCTGATAAAACCAGGGCGCACAGCCCGGCGTTAGGCCCCGGTACCACCTCAATCTCAATCCCCTCTACAACACAAGTCTTTACTAGAATTGAACCGGGATCTGAAATCAGTGGCATCCCGGCATCGGAAATCAGGGCAATATTCTGCCCCTCAGTAAGTATTGCAATCAATTTCTCAGCTGATTCGTATTCGTTATGCTGATGATAGGCAATCATTTTTTTTGATATCTCAAAATGATTTAAAAGTTTGATTGAATGTCTGGTATCTTCGGCTGCAATCAGATCTGCATTTTTTAAGGCTTCGATGGCCCTGATACTCATATCTCCTAAATTACCAATTGGAGTTCCAACAATGGACAGTTTTCCACTCATGATTTTTGATAAAGATTCTGGGCCACAAATACGCCATTGACGGAGGCCTGCATCAAGCCACGGGTAATCCCAGCGCCATCACCCAGTACATAGAGATTTTTAATGCTTGATTGAAAATCCTCATCAACCGTAACTTTATTGGAATAAAACTTGACTTCCACGCCGTACAGCAGGGTTTCATCACTGGCCAGTCCCGGTGATACCACGTTCAAGGCCTGAATCATTTCATCAATATCCTTCATGATCCGATAAGGAAGTACCAGACACAAGTCTCCCGGCACTGCATCAACAAGGGTCGGACGAATATTATTTCGATGGAGTCGTTCTTCAGTGGTACGACGACCTCTTAAAAAATCACCATAACGCTGAACCATAATCTTATTACCCGTCAGCATATTGGCCAGTCCCGCAATATGCTTACCATATGCAATGGGCTCTTTAAAAGGCTGGGTAAAGTTCTTGGAGACCAGGAGGGCAAAATTAGTGTTATTGGTTTTTAAGCTGTCAGATTTATAACTGTGGCCGTTAACTACCGCCAGCTGATTATCATAATATTCTGTTGAGACCACTCCCCCTGGATTAGAACAGAAGGTCCTGACACTGTCATCAAAGGTCGGAGTATAATAAATCAGTTTGCCTTCGTACATCGCTTCATTGATTTCCTGCATGACTTCATTACGTGTCTCAACTCGAACACCCAAATCAATTTTTCCGACTTTGGTTTCGACCCGGTGTTCATCACAAACTTTTTTAAACCATTCCGATCCTTCACGACCAACGGCAACTACAATTTTATCAGCTAAATAGGTTTCACCGCCTGCAACAACGCCTTTGACTTCATTTTCTTCGATAATCATACCTTCCACAGGTCTACGAAAATTAATTTCTACCCCCAGGTCATCGGTCAGATAATGCTGTATACGCTGATAAATCGTATAGCCAACTTCGGTTCCCATATGACGAACGGGACACTCCACCAATTTTAAGTTGCTCTGAATGGCTTTGGTTCTGATATCGCGAATTTTTTCGGGCTGATCAATACCATGCACATGCTGATCAGCTCCAAATTTCAGATAAATTTCATCAACATAGTTGATCAGGTCTACTGTTTTCTGATAACCGATATATTCCGGCAGCTCGCCACCAACATCAGGTGAAAGCGACAATTTACCGTCTGAAAAAGCTCCTGCCCCAGCAAATCCGGTGGTAATATTGCAGGGTTTACAGCCCACACAAACATTGGTCTTTCGTTTAGGACAAATCCTTTTCTCAATCGGATTTCCCTTTTCCAGCATCAGGACTTTTAAATCCTGATTATTTTTTTTTAATTCCATGGCAGCAAAAATCCCGCCGGGTCCTGCCCCAATAATAATCACATCATAATTCTTCATCTATTCTTTCTTCCTTACTTTTTACTTATAAAAACAATTCTCCGCCATAGTCTTCTTCTTCGAAACCTACAGCTAGATCGTTAAACTTAGTATATTCTGGTATCCATGCCAATTTGATGGCACCAGTCGGGCCGTTTCTCTGCTTGGCAATATTCACCTCAGCGATATTTTTAAGCTCGGGGTTATCATCGTAGTAGGATTCTCGATATAAAAGCATTATCACATCTGCATCCTGCTCGATAGATCCCGATTCTCTTAGGTCCGACATCACCGGATGATGGTCGGTTCTGGCATCTGGTGCACGACTCAACTGCGATAGGGCAATGACCGGTGCCTCCATCTCTCTGGCTAAAGCCTTTAAACCTCTGGACATTTCAGAAATTTCATTCTGACGATTCTCCGATTTTCCGCCTCCACTCATCAGCTGCAGGTAATCGATCATGATAAGATCCAGGGCCTTTTCTGTTTTTAAACGCCGACATTTGGATCTGAGATCAGAAATCGTAATTCCCGGTGTATCATCAATAAAAACACTGGCACCAAAAAGGGTATTATAGCCGACAGCCATCCGTTCCCAGTCCTCTTTCGAAAGGTTCCCCGTTCGAACATTATTGCTGTCTACCAGCGACGCTGCACAAAGCATTCGTTGGACCAGCTGTTCTTTTGACATTTCCAGACTGAAAATTGCCACCGACTTTTTATCTTTAACGGCCGCATTTTGAGCAATATTTAAAGCAAAGGCTGTTTTACCCATGGATGGCCGGGCTGCTACAATGATTAGATCCGAAGGCTGAAGACCTGCTGTCATCAGATTCAGTTCGGTAAAACCAGTATCTACTCCAGTCAATTTTCCCTTATTTTTTTCAATGGCTTCAATTTGCGAAAGGGTCACGCCCAGGGTTTCCTGAATGCTCTGAAAATCTCCTGTTCGTCGCCCCTGGGACACTCTAAAAATCTCCTGTTCGGCCCGATCAATCAGGTCACCAATATTCCCATACTGACCATAGCTCTCTTCAAGAATGTTTGAAGCCGTAAAAATAAGCCTTCTCACTACGGCTTTTTCATGGACAATCTCACAATATTCAAGATAATTTGTATGAATTGGGACCATATCAACCAGTTCACTCAAGTAAGCCGGGCCGCCAATTTCCTCCAGAACGCCTTTATTTCTTAAGGCGTTCAGTAAGGTGACCGTATCAATAGGCTTGCGCTCATTACTGAGTGCAAGCATGGCTTCATAAATTTCACGATGGGCACTGCGATAAAAATCATTGGGCGAAAGAATTTCCTCGGCTTTGGCAATATTTGATTCTTCCATTAAAATGGCACCCAATACCGATTGTTCCGCCTCAAGATTATGGGGAGGGACCTTCATCACGTTTTTTTATGCCTCCCCTTTGACTAATACAGTCAGATTACCAGTAATTCCCTGATAGGTTTTTACCTTAACTTCAATCCGACCGACATTTCTAATCGGTGAATCCAATTCGACTTTTCGTTTATCAATCTTGATTCCAGTCTCTTTTTCCAGTTTTTCGGCAATATCCTTATTGGTTACCGAGCCGAACAGTTTCCCATCTTCACCAGCCCGCTCAGTAATTGTAATTTCAGTTTTTCCCAGTGTATCGGCCAACTTTTGCGCTTCCTGCCGTTCTTCTTCCATTTTTTGAGCTTCATCAGCCTTAGCCTGGTTGGCAGCTTTAATGTTTTCATCACTGCCCATTACTGCTTTTTTATTTTTAATCAGAAAATTGCGGCCATAGCCGTCTTTAACTTCGACGATATCACCCTTATTTCCAACATTTTTAACATTTTCAAGTAATACTACTTTCATCTCTCATTCTCCTTCTGATAATTTTTAATTGCTTCAATCAGCAGTTCTCTACCAATCTCGGGATCTGTTACATTCGGTAATTGGGCACCTGCCATCGCCAGATGACCGCCACCACCCAATTTTTCCAGAATGACCTGGACATTGATATCCCCCATGGAACGGCCGCTAATGTTCAGACCATCTTCATTTTTCAGGATAATAAACGAGGCAATAATTCCCTTGATATTTAAAAGTTCATCCGCCGCCTGAGCAGCAATCAATCTCCCCGAATCGGAATTATTTTCAAAAATTGAAACTGCAATATTGTCAAAATAAATTTTCGCATTTTTAACCGCTTCTGATTTTTGAGCATAGGTACTTAAATCATCCTGTAAAAGGGTTTTCGCGATAATCGTATCCGCACCTTTTCGTTTAAGATATGAAGCCGCTTCAAAAGTTCTGACCCCCGTCTTTAAAGTGAACATTTTTGTATCCATGCAGATTCCGGCAAGCAAAGCGTTAGCCTCAACGGGATCCACCGTTTTTTCCTTTTCATCAATATACTGAATCAGCTCCGTCACCAGTTCACAGGTTGATGAAGCGTAGCTTTCTGTGTAGGTCATAATTGCATTGGGAATCGGTTTTCCCGACAAACGGTGATGGTCGATCACAACTACCTTGGAGACCAGGTCAGGTAGTTCCGGAACTTCCAGAAAATGGCCATTTTGGGTATCTACAATGATAACCAGAGTCTTTTCCTTTCTGAATTCTTCCACTTCCTTGGGCGTAATAAAATCATCCTCGTATTCGCCCTTATCCATCAGATATTCAAACATCGATTTAATTGATTCGTTGATTTCCCTAATAATAATTTTGGCATCTTTAGAAAGGGCCCGACAAACCCCAAGCAAACCAATATTTGATCCCAGACAATCCATATCCGGATTCTGATGGCCCATTAAAAGGACATTGTCTGATTCCTTAATCAGCTCAGCCAGGCCATGGGCTTTAACCCGCGCCTTAACCTTTGTTCTTTTTTCAGTTGCCTCGGTTTTTCCTCCATAGAAAAGCATCCGATCATCGTGGCGTACCACTGCCTGATCACCACCGCGAGCCAGGGCTATTTCCAGGGCTGCATGAGAAATTTCCTGTGATTCCTTGATTCCCAGAATTTTTTCAGAAATACCGATCCCGATGCTTAGGGTAACCGGTGTTTTTTCATCATTTTCGATTTCCCGAACATCATCAAGAATTCTGAAGCGTTCATCCTGGATGGAACAAATTCTACTGCGTTCAAAAATCATCAGATAACGGTCATTCTCATATTCGATGATCACGCTGTCAATAGCTTTAGCCCAGCGGTTGATCTTAATATCCACCTGACTTAAAATCGAAGAACGTTCGTGACTGGGCAGTTTTTCGTTGATCTCATCATAATTATCAATGACCACATAACAAAAAATAGGAGATTTCTTCCGGTATTGCTGCCTCTGCCGAGTCTGTTCAGTCACATCAAAAAAATGTACCAGTTCAAACTCATGAACCTTATCGGAAAAAGAATTAGTGACTACCCCATATTCCCGATCTTCATAGTTAAAAGTATATTCTTCTGCCAAAACGGCCGCTTCTAAATCAAAATCCAGTTCATCCTTGATATTCTTATTAAACAAAGCCCGCTTTTCATTTTTAAATACAATGCCAAAAGCCTGATTATACCAGTAAATAACCCCTTTTGTGTCAACAATTGCCATCGCAATCGGCATCTCATACATCCGCTCCTGGTTAATTTTATCCAAATCTGAATAGATATCTTCAATCACCTGATTAAAGCGGATTTCATCCATCGATATATTCTTCTTATAATAAAAAAGCAGAATAATAAAAACCAGTCCGCCAAGGATCCCCAAAAAGTGATTGCATACCATAATCCCCAGGGATAAAACCAGTACGGACAGCAAAGAAAAAATCATCAGCGCATTAATTCGGTCTTTCATTTTATCTGGGTCTCCCTTCGAAAGATTCGGCGAATATCCAGGTAAGTATCCGCAATTCCCAGAAATGTAATCAATGGTTGGAAAATAAAGCATAAGAGACCTACAAGCACTTTAATAGCTTTATTGCTAACTCCCTTAAAGTTAATATAATTAAATACACAGGCCAGACCCATTACAAAAAAGACCGTGTTAACCAAATTTCTGACCGTGACAATGTAAATCTCGGGGATTAAATCAGGCAGAATTAAATTAGCTACAAAAACACCCACTAATGAAAACATCAGGAACACTTTTAGATGATTTGGCAAAATCAGACTACTGAGTTTTTTATAGCCTTTAACAGAATAGCCCAGCCGTTTTAAAATCAGATCTGAACAAACTACATTAGCCATTGAAAAAATAACCGGCATGAGTAGGAAGGCCGATGGTATGGTCATCAGTATCATTCGAAGGTTTTCTTCAATGACCGATTCCATCGTCTGTAACTGACTTCCATCCAGAATTCCCATCGATTGATAAATCGAAAGGGCCTCTCGAGATGCAGTTTCAAACATTTCTATTGTTGAGTTTATAAAATTTACTCCCGTCAGGAGCTGATAGAACAGAATCACAGCAACGATAAATAAAGCAAATCCAACTGTTCCTATCATTGTTTTCTTAAAGGAAGAAAGATTTTTTTCATATGACCATCCCAGACCGCAACCAACCAGAAGCATCAGCATTCCAAGCTGAAAAGCAGTCCCCGGCCCTAACAGCAGACCGATGAGAATAGTGGAGGCCACACTTGAAAGAATACTGACTTTCAGACCTTGTCGTTTTCCCAGAACAATCATTGGAACGGGAATAAAGAAGGTCAGGATCACAAAGAATGGCACATAAAAACCTAGAAGTGATAAAATCACTGCGATTGCACAAAAAATAGCCCCTTCGGTAATTCCTCTTGTCTTCATTTTTCCTCCATTTCTCAAAATTACGATCGTCATTTCAACTTAAAATTATATCATAACCATTTGAATTTCACATTACTTTTTCAGTTCATCCACAAAATTTTCATCTTTGCATAATTTAAAATAATATAAAAATACCACAACGAAATTAAATTCGCTGCGGTATTTATGTTTTTAATCTCTTTTAAAGAAATTATAGCCATTTAGTTGTTTGTTGTATATGGCAATAAGGCAACATTACGCGCTCTTTTGATTGCTTCAGTTACTTTTCTCTGATGTTTTGCACATGTACCGGTTGCACGTCGCGGTAAAATTTTACCTTTTTCAGAAATGAATTTCTTTAAAGTTGCTACATCTTTATAATCGACTTCTTCTGCATTTCGTTCGCAAAATTCGCATACTTTTCTTCTTTTCTTGAATGGTTTTGGCATTTATTTTTCCTCCTATCTTAAAAAGGTACTTCGTCATCATCAGCCATCAGATGAAAATCTTCATCCAGGCCCATGACCGACATATTGTTGTTATTAGATTGTTGTTGTGGTGCTGGCTGCGAGTAACCATTATCTCGTCGTCCAGATGAAAGGAATGTCAATTCATCTCCAATGACTTCGGTCACATAACGCTTTTGCCCATCCTGTGCATCGTAACTTCTTACCTGTAGTCTTCCTGCCACACCGATCTGACTGCCTTTTGACAAATACTGGCCTGCCAGTTCTGCCTGTTTTCCCCAGAAGACAATTGGTATAAAATCTGCTTCCTTCTGGCCGTCTTTGCTTTTAAATCGTCGATCCACTGCCAGCGTAAATGTCGCTACTGCTCGTCCTGTTGACGTATTCTTAACCTCTGGATCTCGTGTCAGTCTTCCTACTAAAATTACTTTATTCACAGAAACACCCCCTATTTTTCTTTTTTAATAACAATACTTCGAATAAACGGTTCAGTGATCTTGTATAAGTGATCAAGAGCATCTAAAACTGAGTTATCAGCTTTAAAATCTACCAGTACATAGTAACCTTCTTGATACTTCTTGTCGATTTCGTAGGCTAACTTTCGTTTTCCCCACTCATCAACATTTTCAACAGTACCTGCTGTTTCAATTGTTGCTTTCACTTTACCGATTAATTCATCAATCGCTTCCTTCTCAAGTTCAGGCTTTAAAACAAATAGAGTTTCGTACGCTTTCATTTCCATTTCACCTCCTTATGGACTATGGCTCGTCTTCCTGACGAGCAAGGATACCAGTTTTTAATTATATCACATTACTCATATAATGCAAGCTTTTTATAATCACTCACTATAACTCCTACTGTCAAGTTAAGTGTCTTTTGCAGCGGTGGCTTCTTATTCAATATTTTTCCAGCTGTTATGAAAAGGCATTAAATAAAATCGGCGTCATATAAGTCTCAATAATAGCCGCCAGGAAAAAAAGCGGCACCATCCACAAAAAATAGATTCTGACTGCATTGCTGACGGTTAGCTTCAGATCTTTCTTACTAATCTGTCGCAGAATCAGACGGACTAACTTATAGCAGATATCCAGCCCCAGAGCAATCCCCAGTAGAAAAGCCGGTATCTCAAGGATTCCGTGGGGGAGAATTCCGACTAGGAAACTTATTATTCCATACCCACTTAAACTATAGACCCCGCCAACAATCCCAATCACCAGGGCATTTGACGTCAGTGACCAGATTGGAATAAACAAAAAAGGAACAAAACCGAATAAAATTGAGACTGCACCTGCCTGAATATTATTAAGAAAGATCCCTGAAAATAGACTCATCCCCTGGGAATCAAGCGAAATTTGGCTTTCAAACATAGCAAGCAGATCTGAGTAGAGGGTCATCGTCATATCCGGGTTATTTCTAAAGTATACTGTTCCTACTGCTGAAAAAACCATAAATAAAATCAGCAAACCATAATATAGAATTTTTAAGTCGCTGCTAAAATAGCGATGCGCCTGATCCCACTGTCTGCTTATGTATTGTCTCATCTAAGCTTCCTTCTCCTCACGAATCACTTTTTTTATCTGTTTATTAAATTTAATCCTGGGAATCATCACCAGATGATCACAGCCAAGACAGCGAATTTTTATATCCGCCCCGGTTCTGACCACCTGCCATTTATAACTTCCACAAGGATGCTTCTTTTTTAATTCAACAATATCACCAAGCTCATATTTTTTCTCGTCCAAATTTCATACCTCTTTATTTCCATTATAAATCACAGTTTTATTATAGGGGATTTCGATACCCTTTTCATCAAATACTTCTTTGATTCGCTGTCTTAAAAGATTTTCCGCGACAAACCGCGAAGCTGCATCTTCATCACAAGTTATTCGTATCGTCACGGCCGAATCGTCAAGTCCAACTACCCCCATTACAACGGGTACAGACCGATACATATCTTCATGTTCATCGTAGAGCTGTTGACAAAGCTCATTTAGCACTTGAATAACGTGAGCAATGTCTTCTTCATAGGCTACTCCGACTTCTACAATGGCTTTCATATTACCCTTGGAAAAATTCTTTAAGCGGTCAATTTTCCCGTTATGAATAATATATAATCCGCCATCAAATTCCCTGATACTAGTCGTTCGCATACTGATTTCCTCTACTATTCCATGATGGGTTTCGTCAACAATTACATAATCGCCGACACTAAAATGATTTTCAAGAACAATTACAAAACCGCTCATGATATCTTCCACCAGGCCCTGAGCACCAAAAGCAATCGCCAGGGTCCCAACCCCGGCAACAGCCAAAATCGATCCGATATTAATAAAGTGTTCCAGGATCACCATCACAATGATAGTCCAGGCACCACCGTTAACGGCAATTTTCAAAACATTATTAAGGGTGATAATCCGGCGTTCTTCTCTTTTATCAAGATCTTTTCTGGTTTCATCAAAGACCCGATCAATGATTCTGAAAAGCACTCCCCGTGTTATTATCAGGGCAACAATCAAAATCAGGGTAAAAATCCATTCCTGAAGAAGTTGAGCCCATTCAATCTGATTGATAAAATTAAAAGTCTCCTGGGCTGCTTCATCAATGGTATTAACGTCTTCCATTATTTCTCCTTTCATTAATCATCCACATTGTTTGATATGTGTCATTTTTTGAAGTCTCGAAATTTAAATTATTCTTCCAATTTCTACTAAATTCAAATTATAATGTTAAAAATGCCGTAACAATCTTTTGATAAAAAAAGCTGCTTTGATAATTCAAGAGATTGATACTTTCTGAGCCATACAAGTCGATCATCGAAAAGATCCAAATCATAAGAAATAGAATCACCAGTCCCGAACAAAGCCCGATTATTAGTCCAAGAATCCTGTCTATCCCACCAATAAGCGGCAGGCTGGTGACACCTTTAAAGAAAAACTGCAAGGCGATAACCGCAATTGAACAGACAACCATGATCAATCCAAAACTGATAAAGTGGGCCAACCCATAAATGACTGCTGTATTGAGTGCTTCCTGAGTAGTGCTAATCAATCCGCTGTTACTTAAAAACTCTGTAACTTCCTGTCCCTGTTCTGGCAGCTGCAAAAGAATTTGAGTTAATGATTCCAAATCCAAATTTTTAGAGATTCCCGCCATCATACCAGAATCAATCAGATAGTCTGCCAGAATCGGTGAAAAAATTATCCCCATTATAAAAGAAGCAATAAATCCCCCAAAGCGAATCAGGGAATTTATTGCACCACGATTATAACCTGCTAATCCAAAACTCACACAAATAATCAGACTGAGCCAATCCATTGCTGTCAATAAACTCATTTTTTAGTCCTATAATATTCTTCTATATCTTCATCACTGATAACACGAATCTGGCTGGTTTCCATTAAAAATGATTTATCATCATCTTCCTGATTTTTTGATATTATTTCATCACTTATTCGAGCATCACCAGCGACTTGATCAGCATCCTCCAGAATCGGAATTTTCGCCGGTTCCGGCATTTCCTGGTGTTCAAAAATAACTGCTGTATCATCCATCACTTTTTCCTGAATTGGAACTTCTCTTCTGCTTGATGCTTCTGTTCTTCTAGTTTTTCTTGGTGCTTTAGCCCGATCCTGATCTTCAATAATAACTTCGGTCATAATTTCCGGTTTCTCTGGAACAAAATTTTCATTCATAATTTCATCTGAAATCCCTTCCATTCCAATAACTTCCCGACTCTTAACCTTGCTTTTTTTACGTCTGCCGCTTCGTGGCGTCGACTGCGGTTCCTGCATCGTATCCATTTCCGCACTACTTTCGAGCCAATATTTCCGACCAAGCAATCTGCCAACAAGAATACCAATTACCTGAAAAAGTAGTGTCAGCAACAAGGAGATTGCAAAGTGTGTAAAAATAGTGATACTCCCGTTAAGAACCTGATAAATTAGGCCAAAAGGCAAGTACCAGAAAATTGTTGGCGCCGCCAGGAATGTAAACTGATTCCAAATACTTGACGTATCCTGTCCTGGAATAAAAATCGTTACCACCGTCACAGCTGCCGTTAATAAGAGGATCGGTAACAGGGCGTAAAATACATATGCAACATACCGTTTCTTTTCTCCAGCATAGATGTTTTTAAAACTGACTGCAAAAAGACCAATCCAAAAAAGCGCGACTATCACCAGTTCAAGGCCGCTTAAAAAATAATTAAATTCATCTCCGTGAAAAACATCAAATACATTTTTAAACAGTAAGACAATTAATATATAAATGACATTACCAAATACAGATGTTTCCAACGGGGATAAACGTCTTTTCCTTTTAATCTGATTCATTTAAATCTCCGTTTCTTTACTACTCAGCGCTATAACCCAGCTTCGATAAAATTCGATCCAGTTCATCAATTGATGTATAAGCTATTTCTATCTTACCGGATTTTCCACTGTGTTTTAATTTTACCCTAGTATTAAAAATTTGTTCAAGCTTTTCCTGAACTTCTCTTGAATGGGGATCAGCATTTTTTTCAGGCTTATCTGCTGTCTTTTTTTGTCTGACCTTTAGTCGTCGTTCAGCTTCCCGGACACTAAGTCGTTCATCGATTATTTCCTGGGAAAACTCAATACGTTCAGTTTCATCCTCTAGCCCAAGGATTGCTCGGGCATGGCCGGCTGTCAGCTGATTATTAGAAAGGGCTTCCTGTACAACTCCCGGAAGTTTTAAAAGTCGCAAAGCATTAGTAATGGCTGTTCTGCTTTTTCCAATTCGAATTCCTATCTCTCCCTGAGTCATATTAAAAGTCTCCATCAGACCTTCATAAGCCTTAGCTTCTTCCATACAGTTTAAATTTTCACGCTGAACATTTTCAATAATTGCAATCTCCAGCACCTCATCAGGGGGAAGATCTTTAACAATAACCGGCACCTCTTTCAAACCCGCCAGGCCAGCAGCCCGCCAGCGGCGTTCACCGGCAATAATTGTATAACCCCGATTTTCCGGTTTAACAACCAGTGGTTGAATGATGCCGTGTTCTTTAATTGAGCTGCCCAATTCTTCAAGTTTTTCCTGATCAAATACTTTTCGCGGCTGATCGGGATTAGGTCTCAATCGACTGGTCTTAACATGGAAAACCAGATTCTCTGATTCACCATTTTCTGCACTAACTTCATTCTGAATACCATCTTCAGGAATTAAAGCCATGATTCCCCGACCTAAACCTGTTTTTTTTGCCATTCCTTCTTACTCCTGTCTGTTTAAAAATTCCTCTGCCAATGCTAAATATGCCTTGGCCCCTTTTGAACTTTCAGCATAGTCAAAGATAGACTGTCCATAACTCGGTGCCTCAGCCAGCCGTACATTTCGGGGAATAGTCGTTTCATAGACTTTCTCTTTGAAATAACCAACTACTTCATCAACTACCTGAGTACTTAGATTGTTACGTTGATCAAACATTGTCAGCACCACACCTTCAATTTCAAGGTTTTTGTTTAGACTGCGTTTGACCAATCCAATGGTATTAATCAGCTGACTAACTCCCTCCAGCGCGTAATATTCACATTGTATTGGGATTAATACTGTTTCAGCAATAGTCAAGGCATTGATAGTTAATAAACCCAGTGAAGGAGGGCAATCGATCAATATAAAATCATATTCGGTTTTTAATCGTTCAATAGCTTCTTTGAGTCGATATTCACGTCCTATATGATTTGTCAGTTCAATTTCTGCCCCAGCCAGGTCAGCATTAGCTGGCAAAATCCAGACATTTTCGAAACCTGTTTCCCTAATCACTTGATTAATATCTGCATCTGCTATCAGGCAATCATAAATACTTTTTTTGAGGCTGTTTTTATCGAGACCCATTCCACTTGTCGCATTACCCTGAGGATCAATGTCAATAATCAGCACTCGATGTCCCGTTTTGCTGAGGGCGGCAGCCAGATTAATATTAGTCGTTGTTTTTCCTACTCCGCCTTTTTGATTAAATACCGCAATCGCTTTTGCCATAACTCTCCCCTGCTAAATGTTTCACGTGAAACATTTATAAATTTTTTCTGATGATGTTTCACGTGAAACATCCGTCCTGCCAGTTAAAGCGTTTATGATCAGCCTGAATGATTCTAACACCCAACCCTTTACTTCTTCTTTTATTCTAATGGTTCTTTTTTTATTTTACCAGAAATTCTCGGTAGTTTTTCAGGCGTATTTTTCGTTTTTTCTATCACTATTATAACATGGTCATAGCCGCTTTTGGGTAAAAAACCCTTCTCAATTAATTTAATTTCGCCACCAAGCTTGAAAATTGCCTTTTTCCCTGACTCCAGTTCACTGTTGAACTCTTTTCCCTTCATTGAAAGAAATTTTCCGCCTTTTTTTACAAAAGGCAGCGCATATTCAGATAAAGCGTTCAAGTTTGCGACTGCTCTGGAAACAACCAAATCGTACTGTTGCCTAAATATTGGGTCATGGCCGAGTTCTTCAGCCCGTCCATGAACTACTGTGATATTGTTAATATTCAAAGACTGCGCGATTTCATCAATCACATTTAACTTCTTTTTTGTTGAGTCAAGAAGGGTAAATTGGCTTTCCGGCATCATAATTGCCAGAGGTATTCCTGGAAATCCACCGCCAGTTCCAAGATCTAAGATTTTCTTAGCGGTTTTTTGAATAAATGGTAGCAGCGTCAGCGAATCCAGAAGATGTAATAACATAAATTCTTCCTCATCCGTAATTCGAGTCAAATTAATAAATTCATTTTTTACGAGCAGGGCATCCATATAAGCAATCATTTTCTGCGACTCGGCATCACTGATTTCCAGGGATGCCTGACTAGCAAGACTGATCAGTTTTTTAATTCTCTCCACTCTGATTCCTCCTTTTTCTCTGCTCGAGATAAATCATTAAAACAGACATATCTGCAGGCGATACCCCAGAAATTCTTGAAGCCTGACCAATCGAAACCGGCTTAATCGCTTCTAGTTTTTCAGCTGCTTCAATTCTTAACCCACTGATATCAGAATATAAAATGTCAGCAGGAATTTCCCGGTGTTCCAGTTTTTTGTACTGTTCCACCTGTGCCAGCTGTTTTTTTATATAGCCTTCATATTTTATCTGAACCTCAACCTGCTCTTTTTCGCTCCAGTTAAGGACTGGTCTGTCATCATCGAAGTCATTCAGTAAATCATAAGTCATTTCCGGACGCTTTAAAATTTCAAAAAGTGACAGGCTTTTCTTTATTGGTGTACTGCCAAGATTCGTCATTTTTTGATTGTTTTCCGCGGTCGGTTTAATAACAATCTGCGAAAGACGGTTAATTTCATTTTCCACCGTTTCTTTTTTCTTATTAAATCTGCTATAGCGCTCCTCATTAATCAATCCGGCCTCATATCCAAGAGGTGTCAGCCGAAGATCTGCATTATCCTGACGTAATAAGAGCCTGTATTCACAGCGAGAAGTCATCATCCGATAGGGTTCATCGATCCCTTTAGTAATAATATCATCAATCAGTACCCCGATATAAGCCTGGGACCGATCAAGGATCAGTGGTTCTTCATTTTTAAGCAGTTTAACGGCATTGATGCCGGCTATTAAGCCTTGTGCCCCAGCTTCTTCATAACCAGAAGTCCCATTAATCTGGCCGGCAAAAAATAAGCCATTAATATCCTTTAATTCCAGACTGGCTTTAAGACGAGTAGGATGGATACAATCATATTCAATGGCATAGGCCGAACGCATGAATTCTACCTTTTCCATCCCAGGAACCGTTCGATAAAGGGCAATCTGAATATCCTCCGGAAGCGAAGAAGACATTCCCTGAACATAAATTTCATTGGTATTAAGGCCTTCAGGTTCGATAAAAATCTGATGTCTGTCCTTATCATGAAAGCGCATGACCTTGGTTTCGATTGATGGACAATAGCGCGGACCAATTCCAGTCACTTCACCATTATAGAGGGGAGATCGGTCAATATTACTATTAATAATTTCATGTGTTTTTTCATTGGTATAAGTCAGATAACAGGGGACCTGTTCAATATTAATGGAATCTGTTTCAAACGAAAAAGGAATAATGGTATCATCACCATTTTGGATAACCATTTTTTCAAAGTCCAAGGTTTTGGCATCCACTCGCGCTGGTGTTCCGGTTTTAAAACGTTGAAGTTCTATTCCGTTATTTTCAAGGCTTTCTGATAAAAACATCGCTGGAAATAATCCATTTGGACCGCCATCATAGGCGACATCGCCGATAATAATACGACCTTTTAAATAAGTTCCGCTGCAAATAATTGCTGCCCGACAGGAATAAACAGCACCAGTCAATACTTTAACACCAGTAATTTTACCGTCTTCAATCATTAGTTCTGTGGCTTCCTGTTGTTTTAATAGTAAATTAGCCTGGTTTTCAATAACCTCTTTCATTCGAAACTGGTAATTTTTCTTATCGGCCTGGGCTCTTAAGGAATGAACTGCCGGCCCCTTGGCTGTATTGAGCATTTTAGCCTGGATCATGGTTGCATCGATATTTTTTCCCATTTCGCCACCCAGGGCATCAATTTCCCTGACTAAATGACCCTTTCCAGTACCGCCAATAGAGGGGTTACATGGCATCATCGCTACTGAATCCAGATTTATCGTTAATAAAAGGGTGCTATACCCCATTCTTGCTGTTGCCAGTGCCGCCTCACAACCGGCATGGCCGGCTCCGACCACTACAATATCGTAGTTTCCGCCTTGATATGTCATTTTTTCCTCTACTTTCCAATACAGAAATTTTTAAAAATCTGATTGATAATATCCATTCCCACTGCTTTTCCAGTAATCTCTCTTAAACTCTCTAAAGCATTCATCACATCAATTGAAATCAACTCCACCGGCATCCCACTTTCCATTGTCTCTAATGCGTTTAAAAGATTTTCTTTGGTTAGATTCAACTGTCTGATATGACGGCTGTTGGTCACCAGGTAATCAGCATCCTGGTTAACTGATCCTGAATAGATCATTTCAACCATTTTTTCCTGCAAAAGATGAATCCCTTCTTCTGAAATTAAAGACATCGGAATCCAGGGATCAGTCATAAGCTCATCCTGTTTTAAGTCTGTTTTATTGGCAATATAAATGGTATTTTTATTTTTTAAGAGTTCCATCAGTTCCTTTTCACGTTCCGATAAAGATTTTGATATATCCCGCATGAAAATGACCAGATTAGCATCTTTAAGCAATGCCTTGGATTTCTCCACCCCGATGCGTTCAACTTCATTTTCAGTTTCTCTAATTCCAGCAGTATCAATAATTTTAAAAGGAATACCCCTTATATTGATGTATTCTTCAATAATATCACGGGTCGTTCCGGGAATATCGGTGACAATAGCCTTATTTTCCATCAGCAGGGTATTGAGTAGAGATGATTTACCAACATTGGGCTCACCGAGAATTGCAGTCGTGATCCCTTCCCGATATATTTTTCCGGCTTCTGATCCTTCCAGAACCTGATCAATTTTTTTGATTGCTTTAGCAACAGATTCCTTAATCTGTGCTGAAGTGACTTCCTCAATATCAAACTCCGGATAATCGATCGTCGCTTCCATATGAGAAAGAATAGCAAGCATTTCCTGGTCAATCTCTTCTAAATGAATAGAAAGCTTACCTTCCAGTTGCGAAACAGAATATTTTAAACCTTCTTCTGTTTTAGCATTTATAATATCCATGACAGCTTCTGCCTGTGTCAGATCAAGTCGACCATTTAAAAATGCTCTCTTGGTAAACTCCCCTGGTTCAGCCATTCTGATTCCCGATTCGAGAAGGAGGTTTAATATCTTTCTCATCGGTACAATCCCACCATGACAATTGATTTCCACCACATCTTCGGCCGTATAGGAATGAGGTTTAACCATTTTCGAAACCAGAACCTCATCGATATCCAAACCGATTTTCGGGTCAAACATCTGTCCATATAAAAGCTGATGGGATGATGCGTCTGACAAAGTTTTTCCTTTAGGATTTTTAAAGAGCGGCTCCACTTTTAATACCGCCTCGTCACCACTGACACGAATGATGCCAATCCCGGCACCACCAAGTCCTGTGGCCACAGCAGCAATAGTATCTTCGTTTAATAATTGTTCTTTCATTTTTTCTCCTGAAACATTTTCTAACACTTTATAATATAATAAAGACCTTTATAAAACAAGAATAAACCATTTGTTAATGACTTATAAATTAATTTATTCTGCAATACAGATTACGATAAATTTTTTGCTAAAGAAAAAGCTTCGGATATGAGATCAAGGTAACTTGAATTCATATCCGAAGCTTTATTTTAACAATAACTGTTAATTCCGATCTTTCATCTGAATGACCACGTGACGATAAGGTTCATCCCCTTCGCTGTAAGTAAAAACGTTAGGATGATTTTGAAGTTTAGCATGAATAACCCGGCGTTCAGACGCATTCATAGGCTCCAGGACCATCTTCTTACGATAATATACGGCTTTTCCAGCCATTTTTTCACCTAATGCTTCAAGGGTTTTTTCCCGCTTGGCTCGGTAATTTTCTGTATCCAGTACAACCCGAACATATTCATCAATATCACGATTAATCACCAGACTGACAAGGTACTGGATAGAATCCAGAGTTTGACCACGTCGGCCAATCAGAACGCCCATATTATTGCCTTCAAGGTTAATGAACAAAACTTTATCATCAAGGTTAGTCGTGATTTTACAGGGAATTTCCATAGCATTAAAAACATCAGTCAGAAAAGTACGCGCCTTCTCCTGAGGATCGTTTTTAAGGGTAAGCTCAACAATAGCTTCTTTTTTACCAAAAAGCTTCATAAAACCGCTATCCGGCACCTGCAGTATATTTACATCGACTTGCTCTTTTGTCACACCAAGTTCCTGTAATCCATTGTTTATCGCTTCTTCAACTGTTTTTCCGGTACCTGTTACAATCTCGTTCATGATCCCTCTCCTTAGTTTATTTTTAGCCGGTCACCTTATGCTTTATCATCATCCCTTTCAGGAATCTCGGAAACCGGTTTTTTTCTGCTTTCATTCCGATTATTAGACTTGATTTTCTTTTTTGTTGCCGGCTTAGTCAATGGTTCTTTCCGCTCCGGTTTGTCGTTTTGATTATCCTGCTGACTCATACCAGAACGTTTGGCAGCCAGATCCGCTTTTCTTTCCTTTTCCGCTTCCTGTACCCGACGCTCAGCTTCTTCCGGGGAAATTTCCGGTTCAGGAATCCGCATCATAACAAACTGCTGGACAAAAGTAAAGATATTCTGAACTACCCAGTAAAGGGCAACTCCGGCGGGTAATCTGATAGAAATGTAACCAATCATAATCGGCATCATATAAAGCATAACCTTTTGAGTTTTAGCATTAGGATCATCCGGATTCATCGAACTGTTAGCCATTGTAAATTTCTGCGAAATAAATGTAAATAAAGCAGCCAGAATCGGTAAAACATAAATAGGATCCGGACTGTTTAAATTATCAATCCATAAAAATGACATATTGACTGAATCGATCATTCCATTTGAAAATACCCAGGTTTCAGGCGCTCTCAAAGTTCCATAAAGACCAATTAAAATAGGAAACTGAAGTAATAAAGGCAGACAACCCGCAGCCGGATTAACTTTATAAACCTTATAAAGCTTTAGCGTTTCTTCATTTAGTTTTTCTTTATTATTCTTGTATTTCTTATTTAATTTCTGTAACTCAGGCTGAAGCCTTTGCATATCCTTCATGGATTTGGTCTGCTTGATGTTAAGTGGCAACAGCAAAAGTTTTACGATAATCGTAAAGACAATGATTGAGACACCATAATTACCAATCAGATTATAAAGCTGCAAAAGCAAAAAGCCAAAAATCTGGTATAAAAAATCCATTTAACAACTCCTTCATTTTGACATCAGGGAAGTGGATCATATCCTCCAGGATTAAAGGGATGACAACGGAGAATCCGTCTCACACCCAGATAAACCCCTTTGAAAACGCCATATTTTTCAACGGCGCCAATAAAGTATTCTGAACAGGTTGGTCGAAACCGGCAGTTATTTCCCAGCAATGGCGAAATAAACCGCTGATAGATTCTTACAGGTATAATAATCAGTTTCTTAACCATTTTTTTTCCTCATCAGATTCTTCTTATAAAACAAATGTTTCAGCGATTTTTCAATCTCTGTGTATTCGGTATTTAAAAGCGCTTGTTTACCAATTATAATGATATCGTAACCATTAAAAAAAAGTTCCTGATTCAAACGGTAGGCTTCCCTGATCTGACGCCTTAACCGATTTCTAACAACCGCCTTCTTTGAGATCTTTTTACTGACAATAATACCAATTCTATTTTCTTCCAATCCATTTTTTAGAAAATAAAAAGCAAAAGCCTTATTTCCAAAAACACTGCCCTTATTAAAAACATTTTTAAAATCATTCTGTTTTTTAAGGGATGTCAGCTTCATAGAAGAAATACTCCTTTTTATTAAATAAAAGACCGCTTTTTAAAAACGGTCTATCACAGCTTATGCAGATAATTTTTCTCTTCCTTTTTGTCTTCTCTTTTTAAGAATAAGTCGACCGTTTCTGGTTGACATTCTCTTTCTGAAACCATGCTCTTTTTTTCTCTGTCTAACCTTCGGCTGATAAGTTCTTTTCATCTCGACACCCCCTGACTTGTTAATTTATCTCATTTGTTTATAAGCGAACAAAACTTTTACCCTAGAATTATATAATCTTAGCCTTTTGATGTCAAGTAAATCTTATTTTTTATCCACAGGGTTTAATGAAAAATAACTTTCTTTAATTAAGTAAGCGTTTTTTTTATATTCTCTATTGTAACCTGAAAATATAAATGTAATCAATCAAAATTCGCTTATTAATTGAATCGTTATCCACATTTTGATATACTAGAGGTACTAAATCTTGATTTTCTGTGGATAAGTATCTTTTTATTTTCAACTAATCCACATTTTGCAATAATCTGTGGATTAGTTGGGGATAACTTGTCGATTAAAGATAGAATATGCGGTTTAATCTCATTTTTATTGTTAGCGATCTGATTAGGTTATCCACATTATTATAATTATTTTGCTTGATTTATTTTTAAATTCACAGTAAAATAGAGGTCCTGTGTATAAAACATTCTTTTATCCACAGAAAAAAACTTTGAAAGCAGAGGTTCCTCATT